>CAZNSB010000358.1:0-5648 GCA_964575155.1 uncultured Planctomycetaceae bacterium
CCATCGGCAAAGAGACCTCTGAATATCCATCAATTCACAGATGACAGAGCACTAGGGACACTTTACATCGCTTGGAGGGTAGTTCCGTCCCGAGGGGACAAGCTCAATCGCTCAGCGGTGTTGTTGTACGCTGAGGGACAGGTGCTCGCCTGTTTCGTCAGCCTGAATGGGAATCGGACGGCCCCGGCGGATGGGCGTGCCCGGCCGGCGGCATTGGCAGGCATTGAGGCTTCGGAACAGAGACAGAAGGGGTTTGGCATGAAACGCAAGCGGAAGGGGTACGGCATTGTGGTGGTGGGGTTCATGTGCGCGCTGGCCGCCGGGGCCGCCGCCGATACCCGCACCTGGAACGGCAACACCAGCAGCGAGTGGTACGAGCAGACCAACTGGAGCCCGACGGGGCTGCCCGCGGCGGCCGACCACCTGACCGTCAGCGGCGCCGCCCAGACGGCCACGTACGTCAAGACCGACGGCGGCGGGTCGATCACCATCGACGGGCCGACCGCGTCGGTGACCTTCACGTACGTCAGCTTCGACGTGGGCTACAGCGGCGCGGGCGCACTGGAGGTCCTGGCCGGCGGCCGGCTGACGACCCAACAGGGCTACATCGGCAACCAGTTGGGTTCCACCGGCACGGTGACGGTGGGCAACGGCACCTGGGCCAACAGCGTCAGCCTCTACGTCGGGCGCTACGGCGACGGCAGCTTGACCGTCCGCAACGGGGCGGAGGTCTCCAATAACATCGGCTACGTTGGCTACGGCCCCGATTCCACGGGCACGGCGACGGTGGACGGCGCCACCTGGACCAACAACGGCAACCTCCGCGTCGGAGAGCTGGGCCGCGGCGTACTGAGCATCCTCAACGGCGGGGACGTCTCGAACGCCTCCGGCTACATCGGCGGCGTGCCGGGGTCGGCCGGCACGGTGACGGTCGACGGGAGCACTTGGAGGCACAGCCAGGACCTGTACGTCGGAAGCTGGGGCACCGGCGCGATGATCGTCCGGGACGGAGCTGTTGTCTCGAACACCCACGCCTACGTCGCCGCCTTCGGCAGTTCGGTCGGCACGGTGACGGTGAGCGGCGCCGGGGCGAAGTGGACGAACTCGGGCTGGCTGTACGTTGGCGGCTCGTCGGCCCTGGCCGGCGGCGGCGGCCGGGTCGCCGTCGAGGCCGGCGGGACGGTCGAGGTGGGCGATACGCTGAAGGTCTGGAACAGCGGCGCCCTGGCCATCACCGGCGGGACGGTCGTTACCACCAACTTCGACAACTCGGATGCCGGGACCTCCACGTTCACCGGCGGGACGCTCACCGTCGATGGCGGCTCGTTCGACCCCGCTCCGGGCGACTTCACCCTCGACGGCCCCGGCAGCCCCACACTGAATCTGACCAACGGGGCCGTGGGCAATCTCGGCAGCGACAGCCTGTTCGTCGGCGACGCCGACGCCGCTGTGCTGAACATCACCAGCGGGGCGCAGCTTCTGAACAAGTGCGGTTACATCGGCTTCCAGGCCGGCTCCAGCGGCACGGTGACGGTCGACAACGCCACCTGGACCAACAGCGAGGACCTGTACGTAGGCGCCTCGGGCGGCCCGGGCGTCCTGACCATCTGCAACGGCGGAGAGGTGACCAGTTCGCCCGGGATCATCGCCTCCCTGTGGGACGCCACCGGCACGGTCACGGTGAACAACGCCACATGGAACGCCGGCAGCCGACTTGACGTCGGCCGCTACGGCGCCGGGGCCCTGACCGTCCGCAACGGCGCCACCGTGACAAACACCCTTGGCTACGTTGGCCGCGAAGCAGGCTCCGTGGGAACGGTGACGCTCGACAACGGCGCCTGGGTGAATGGCAGCACCTTGTACGTCGGCTACCACGGCGACGGGGCCGTGACCATCCGCAACGGCGGGGAGCTGACGAACGTCGCCAGCCTTGTGGCTCACCAGCCGGGCACCGCCGGCACCGTAACCGTGGACGGCGCCCGCTGGGAATGCAGCTCGGGCCTCCACGTCGGCTACCAGGGCGCTGCCGCGTTGACGATCCGCAACGGCGGCGTGGTCACGAACGCGGAGGCCACGATTGGGAACCAGGCCGCAGGCACCGGCACGGTGATCGTCGACAGCGCCACCTGGGGCTGCAACGGCGACCTCTATGTAGGGAACGAAGGCAGCGGGGCCCTGACGGTCGTCAACGGTGCCCAGGTGTCGAACACGCACGGCTACATCGGCTTCGAGGTCGGGGGCAGGGGGACGGTGACCGTCGACAACGCCACCTGGGCCAACAGCGGCTACGTCCTCGTTGGGTGGCAGGGGGACGGCCAATTGACTATCCGCAACGGAGGAGAGGTCTCCAACACGATCGGGAAAATCGGCACCGGGCCCACCTGTACTGGCACAGTCACGGTGGACAACGGCACCTGGACCAACGCGGGGATCCTGAGGGTGGGGGACTTTGGTGCCGGGGCCCTGACGATCCGCAACGGCGCCCAAGTGGCCAGCGACGGGGGCTACATCGGATACCTTAGCGGTTCAAGCGGCACGGTGACGGTGGAGAGTGGCAACTGGGAAAGCAGCCTGGATCTGGACGTCGGCTGCGGCGGCGCAGGCGCCCTCATCATCCGCAACGGCGGGCACGTCACCAACGCGCAAGCCACGATCGGCCACCAGGCCGCAGCCACCGGCACGGTCACGGTGGACAACGCCGCCTGGGGCTGCGACGGCGACCTGTACGTCGGGCGCGAGGGCACCGGCACCCTGACGGCCCGCAACGGCGCCCAGGTGTCGAATCTCGTCGGCTATATCGGCCACGCCGTCGGCGCGGTCGGGACGGTGACCGTCGACAACGCCACCTGGGGCTGCAACGGGAACCTGTATGTAGGCTACGAAGGCAGCGGGGCCCTGACCGTCCTCAACGGCGCCCAGGTGTCGAATACCACCGGCATGGTCGGCTACGAGGTCGCGGGCAGCGGCACGGTGACGGTCGACAACGCCACTTGGAGCAACAGCAGCCTCCTCTACATTGGCGGCCGCGGCCCCGGCGTGCTGACGGCCCGCAACGGCGCCCGGGTGTCGAATGTCGCCGGCTACATCGGCCACGACGTCGGCGTGGTCGGGACGGTGACCGTCGACAACGCCACCTGGACCAGCGGCAGTGTCCTGACGGTTGGGTACAGAGGCGCGGGCGCCCTGGCCATCCTCAACGGCGGGCAGGTATCGAATGGCACCGCCTACATGGCGGTCGCCGGCGCCGCGGCCGGGACGGTGACGGTGGCGGGGGCCGGGTCGACCTGGTCGATCTCCGGCTCGCTCATCGTCGTGGGTTCGCCGCTCGGGAGGGCGTCGGTAGAAGTGCAGACGGGCGCGACGGTGGGGGTCGAAGAGGCGCTCCGCCTGAACACCAGCGGGGTCGTCAACGTCAACGGCGGGACGGTGCAGTTCAAGACGCTCGAGCTGCTCGGCGGGACCTTCAACTTCAACTTCGGCACGGTGATCGTTGACAACGACATGACCCTCAGCGACCCCGACCTCATCACGAACGTGCTGCTGGGCTCTCCGCCGACCATCCCGTCCTGGAAGACCCTCGGCGTCACCGGCCAGGCGACGCTGATGTCGCCGCTCGTTCTCGACGGCGGGACCTTCTCCGTGGGGTCGCTGGTCAATCCTTCCCTGCTTCAGTTCGACCGCGGGACGTTCAACCTGACCGAAGACGACCTGACCATCGGCCCGGGCGGTCTGTTCGGCAGCCCCTTGCGGCTGGATCACGATCACCACGTCAACGTCACGAACAGCGCCACCGTGGACGCCGGGGCGCTGCTGGCCGTCGAGGGCGGGTCCTTCTCGGCCGGGGCGCTGACCAACAACGGCCAGATGGAGCTGGGCGGGTCCACCTCGCAGGTCAGCGCCGCCCTGAGCAACTACGGGCTGATCACCGGCAGCGGGTGGCTCCGCGGCGCACTGATCAACCGCCCCGGCGGCCAGATCCGCGCCGAGGGCGGAAAACGCCTCCAGCACGAGGGGGTCGGCTACTGCCACAACTACGGCGAGATCACCCTCCTCGGCGGGACGTTCGACACCGCCCAGACGATCCGCAACAACACCGACGGCGACATCCTCGGCCGGGGGACCCTCATCGCCGCCGGCCTGCTGAATTACGGCGACGCGGCCCTCTCGGCCGGCGTCACCGACGTGCATGGCGACGTGACGAACGCCTCCGGCGGGCGGATCATCATCTCCGGCCGGGCCGATGTGACCTTCTGGGACGACGTACACAACGTCGGGACGCTATTCAGGGTCTCGGCCGACTCGTCGGCGACGTTCTTCGGTGCGTATTCGGGCGGGACGGTCACCGGCGCCGGGCACGTGTACTTCGAGGACGACGTGACGCCGGGCACCAGCCCCGCGGCCGTGGGCTTCGGCGGAGACGTGACCTTCGGGCCCTTGGCGAAGCTGGAGATCGAGGTCGGCGGGACGTTGCCCGGCAGCGGGCACGACCAGGTGAACGTCACCGGGCAACTCGACTTGGACGGGATGCTGGCGGTGAGCCTGATCGACGGGTTCCTCCCCGAGCCCGACGACGTCTTTGCCGTGCTGACCTGTGGCGGGCGCGACGGGCAGTTCGCCGGCGTGACCGGCCTGGACGACCTGGGCGGGCTGGCGGGGCTGGACTTTGAGCTGAGCTACGAGCCCGACGCCGTGGAGCTGGCGGCGGTGGCGTTTCGCGGCGACGCGAACCTGGACGCCAAGGTGGACATTCTGGACCTGGCCCGGCTGGCCAATCACTACGGGCAGACCGGCGCGACCTGGCGGGACTGCGACTTCAACCACGACGGCGTGGTGGACGTGCTCGACCTGGCCATACTGGCCAACAACTTCGGCATCGGCGGCGGCGGGCCCGCCACGCCTGCCGGCGGGCCCGTCCCCGAGCCCGCCACGCTGCTGATGCTGGCCTTGGGGACACTGGCGATGCTGAGGCGGAGAAGGAGATGACAGCGGCGCGGCGTAAGGCGTATTCTCGATTTCCGATTGGCGATTGACGATTTGCCGAGGCGGCCTTCGGCCAATCGGCAATCCGGAATCCTCAGGCGGATTCCTTCTTCTTGACGCGGGCGGCGTCGAGGGTGGGCTTCCTCTCGGCGGCGATCATCTCCTCGGTGATGACGTACCGGGCGTGGGGCTTCTTGACCTCGGGCAGCTCGTACATCAGCTCCAGCATGAACTCCTCGATGACGTTCCGCAGCGCCCGGGCGCCCGTGTCCAGGTCCATCGCCCTGCGGGCGATGCCGGTGAGGGCCTCGGGGGTGAACTCCAGCTCGACCCCTTCCATCTCGAAGAAGCGCCGGTACTGGCGGACGAGGGCGTTCTTCGGCTCGGTCAGGATCTGCACCATCGCCTCCTCGTCCAGGGGGCTGAGGGTGGTGATGCAGGGCAGTCGGCCGACGAACTCGGGGATCATGCCGAACTCGACCAAGTCGTCGGGGGTGACCATCTCGAGGATGCGGGCGTGATCGGCGGCGGATTCCTCGGCCTGCTCTTCTCCGGTGTAGCCGATGAGCTTGCGCCCCAGGCGGCGCTTGATGATGTCCTCCAGCCCGGTGTAGGTCCCCCCGCAGATGAAGAGGATGTTGGTGGTGTCGATCTGGATGTAGTGCTGC
>CAZNSB010000359.1:0-5646 GCA_964575155.1 uncultured Planctomycetaceae bacterium
CGTGTAGTCTCCGCGGCGCGAAACCGTGATTTTCTGCCCCCAGCGGCTCGTCGCAACGTCGAGCCAGCGCAACTGCAACGAGTTCTCGGAGGGGGCCAACTCAATTCGCACATGGCCGTCACCGTCGCCTGTGAAAAAGACAGCGTACTGCCGTCCCGGCTCGGCCAGGCAGTAGGCCTCGTTGTCCTCTCGGTCCGCGAGTAGATCGTTGCGCGGTTCCATGCTGAAAAGGTGAACTGCGGCGACGAATTCCCGCATACTGCGCAGGTGCCTTCGTCCCTCCGGCGCCAGCCCAAACCCTTCACGCAAGCCGCCGGGGCGGGTCGGCGTGTGCCGGTGAAACCGGATGCTTGCCGCGCCGCCGAACACCGCTCGCCAGAACTTCGCACCCGCCTCTGCGTCGGTCGGCGACGACCGGTCCCTGCTGAAATCCCCTCCGATCGGCCAATTGAAATGGTAACACTTCACGTGGTTGATGGGCCGCGCACCGTGCTCGAGCACTCGGGATCCATACCAGACCAGATTATCATACTGTGTCTGGCTGCTGGTGCCGTTGTTCTGGGAAACATCGCTAAAGTTGAATGCCGGGTTCACAAGCGGCACGCGCACCTCGGGGTTGTCCCAGTCCTGAAAGGTCGTAGCCGTGTAAGGAGTCGGCCGATGGAAACGCCGCGAAGAGCACACGAAGATATCATCAACGCCTATGGACTTCGCGTACTGCCGCGCAAAACGGGCCCAATACGGATCGGGCGCCAGCGTCTCGTCGCCAATGCCGCTTTCGTTGTCGACCTGGAAGAGAACGTGGTCGTTACCATTGTCGGTGACCTCATCGATCACCTTTGCGACGAAACGTTGCTGCAGCGGCAGCAACAGCGGGTCCTTCTTGACCGCCGCGTAATGGAAGGCGTTATAGAAATCTGTCGCGCCGGGTTCCAAGAGCGGGGAGTCCGCCCAGTCATAGGTGCTGTTGTTGTTCGGGTTCCACGGCGAGTCGTACCAGCCGAAGCGTGCCTTCCTCGAATCACCACACTCATTCCAGCGGTCCCAGAACTCGAGCTGCACGATGATGCAGCGCCGTTTCGTCTCGGCCAGAAACGTGCGGAGCTTGTTCCAATACCCCGCGTTCCACTTGCGCAGGTCGTATCTGCCGTTGACCGTCGCAAACGGATAGGGCAAAAGGTCCCAACGATATCCCTCCGAGGTATACTCCCGCGAACTCATGGTACAGCGAATGTAGTTGCCGCCGGAGCTCGTCAGCAGATCCAGATGGTCGGTCAGCTTCGTGCCGTCCCCGGCCCATTGGAAGATGTTGTCGCGGTTCGAGCCGCCGAACAGCAGGATCGGCCGGCCGTTGTATTGCCAATAGCTCGGGTTCCGGGCGTACGGCGTGATCTGCGCAAAGCCTGGGCCGGCACATAAGAGCACGATCAAACCGCTGACAGGGAGTGCGTGATTCATGCAGCGTCTCATCGGCTTCACCCCCTTTCCCAAGCGGATACAACGTGGGGTAGACTTCCAGCCCACGGGGCAGGCAAGATGCCTGCTCCACTTAGAGCCTATCCGAATAACCCTCTGGCTTCGACCGGCTGCGAGGCCCGTGGCCTGCGCCCTCCTGCATCGCCAGCCCGACCGAGGGCTGCCTGCTTCGGCCGCCTTGGCCACGGGTCTCTCGCTCGGTCTCGGGCCGACGAGGGGTTATTCGGATAGGCTCTTATTGCTTCTGCGGCCCTTACTCGCTGCTCCCATACACGCGCGTCACAGGGGGTTGTGCCAAGGGCTGTAGTTCCAGTTCTGCAACAGATTCATCGCGGCGCGGTCGACGACCGGGTTTTGGGGCAAGAGCAGTACCGCATCGAAGCAGGCACCCGCGCTCGCGCCGAGAGTCAGCCGATGCGTACTCGCCGCGAGCGTGACGTCGGGGATCCGATACCAAGCCCAGTGGCCGTATTGCTCGCCGAAGTGGGCGAACATCTTGGTGTGCGCGCGGCTAGGATTCGTCCAGTCGGTGAACCCGATCATGGCGGTCGGCCGAAGCTTGCGGACCTTGCCCTCATCCAGTGCAAGCATCATGGCCGTGCTGCTCTCCGGCTCCCATCGCGCCCGCAACCATAGGGCGTACTTGCCCTCGCTCGGCGCCTTGAGGTTAAACACCAAACGCCCGTCCCCACGGAAAAGCATCCCGCGCGCGCCGCTGAGCTCGGCGATGTCCGTCGCCGCCACGTCCCCATCGGACCCGTCGGCCTGCTCGGCCTCGCGGACTAGCGCGGCCCGGGCGACCAGGACTTGCGCCGTCACCCGGCGCGGTGGGTCCGATCCGTTCACGACCACGTCAAACGCCTCGACGTCGCCCTCGCCTGCCCCGACCGGCCGAAGCACAAACTCCGCATCGGCAGACCCCGCCGGGCCACGCTCGAGGGCCTTCCTCCCGGGTTGACTTGTCCAGCCGCGCGGCAGGTTCTCCAGCGACACCTCGCCGCGCAAAGGCCGGCCCTCCAGCGATACCTTCACCGGGACCTCGTCTCCCGGCGCCACGACGATGAGATTCCGGTGCGCCGCGTCGCCGTTGAGGTAGTAGCCGATCGCGCCCAGCGACACGCCCAGGTCACTCTGGTGACGCTCGGTCCACCGGCAGGTCGCCCGGACGGGCACGATCGGCGGTCCGCCCACGAAGGTGACGCGGTTCTTTCCCCGCGAGAGCCTCCCCGGCAGCGCCAGGGGCGACGCGACCAGCGTGTTCCGGACCTTCAGCCCACTAACCGTCGCACGGCTGCCCGCGGCCAATTCAACCTTCAGCCAGTAGGCGTAACGGCCGGTCATGTCCTTGAGCAATCTCGCGCTGATCCGGCCGCTCCGCTGGGCACTCCGCCATACCTCGGTCCAACTCTTGCCCTCATCGAAGGACAGGGACAGCCTGGCCGCGCCGGCCGCCTCGGCAGCGCAGGCGCCACTGACCGTGGCGTCGGAGAAAATGTAGGGACAGTGAGCCCGATAGATCAAAGCGGCGGCCCCGGCCGGGTTTTTCGCGCGCAGCACGGAAACGTCGCCGGTGCTACTCTGGATCTCCACGTTCTCCAGCACGGCGGCCTCGCCTCTGCCCGTCGGTTCGTACACGATGGCCCCGTTGCCAAAGTAAGGCGGCACCTTTGCCAAAGGAATCGGCTGTCGATTCCCGGTGATCTCAAACCACCGGCCCTCGTTGTGCCAGCAGATGCTGGCGCGCTCGTCCGGGCGCAGAGAGAAGTCCATCGCATGAGGGCGCTCGGCCGAGCCGAATCGCGCCCGGCTGACACGCCCCCGGATCCCCGAGGTCACGCCGTCGCCCTGGCGGAGTTTCAGGTAGAGGTCGTCTTCAAACGCTCGCCGGCTGGCCACGGTGGCATTGTCGCGATTGAGCCAGTACTTGCGCGGCGACAGGTCGAACAGCCGCCAGCTCCCGCCATAGAATGCCTGCTGAAACTGATGGTGTGTGCCCGACGCATCGTTGGATGAGATGCCGGCGGTCAGAAACAGCTTCCGCAACGTGTAGTTCAGCGGGCCGCATTGGTCGAACGCATAGATGTTGACCGCCTTCAGAAGCGCGTAGGAGACGCGGCTGCGATGCCGCGTGGGCAGCGTTTCGCAGAAGTGTGCGTCGTAGTAGTTGCTGATCGCCAGCGCATACCGCATCACTTCGAATGCCTTCTCCTCGTCATCCGTCGCGTCGGCGGCCAGGGTGGCGGCAAGGCTTGCGGCGCTGAAGGGCACGACGTTGTCGTTGGCCCGCCAGCGGGGCAGCAAGGTCGTCTTCTCAGACGAGCCCTCCGCCCGCTCGAACGTGACCGACCGCATCACCGGCTCGTAGTCGCCCCCCACCTCCAGCAGAAACCCCTTGTCCTTGGCCGTGACGGTCCGCTGGTGCTGCCGCGGGCGATATTCAACGAACCGCGGGTTGGGCAGCTCGCCAGCGGGACGCGTCACCACGAGACGATTCTGGACCCGGTTCTTCTCAAACCGCTCGTCCGAGGCATGTGGCCTGACCAGCACCATGCGCCGTTCGATCTTGCCGCCCTGGAACGTCTCCAGCGGTGCCTTCTCCTCCTGCCGCGGCAACTCGCAGGCAAGGTGCCCACGCACAAACCGGTCGTCGGAATCATGCACCCCGTGACGCTCGTTCTCGAAATGAAACAGCGCCCGGGTGTGCCGATCCACGGAGAACTCCCGGCGGCTGGGGACGAAATCGCCGGTGTAACGGACAACATCCGAAATGCGAAACTCGTCCAGCACCGCTTCCGCCCCGCGGTTTTCGCTGCAATCCTTGTCTCCGCCGATAAACGCCTGCATGGGCATGCTCCGGCGGTCCGCTTCCATGATGCCGATGCCGGGCCCCTTCTCCTTGTTCTCCGGCACCAGGCTGCTCGGCCACGGGCGATCGTGCGGGCCTTCGGCGGCAATGCGCTTCCCGTCCACGAAGAGCTGAAGATGGGCCTTGGGAGAATCCCAGGTGGCGGCAACGTGATGATCCCGGCCGGCCTGCAATCGCGCCGGCCCGCGCACGGTCCGCAGCGTGCAGCCCGCGTCGGCGATCGTGAACTCAAGATGGCTCTTGCCGTCGATGAGCATTCTCCGCAAGCGAGATTGCAGACGGTGCCCGTAGGCGACCGAATCGAAGAAGACCCGCTCGCCAGGATCCTCGGCGTCCCACATCGGGCGGCACCAGAACTCCAGAGTCCCCGCCTCCAGCCCCCAGTGGACCGATCTTGCGTCCGGGTTGTACTTGCCGGCGGTCAGCGTACCTTCCGAAGCGCCGTTGAAGGCCAGACGCCGCCGGCCGGTGAACTGGAATCCGCGGTTCAACGGCGCCTGCTCCAGCGCTCCCTCTACGAAGCCGGCCCCCGTCTCCGCCGGCCAGGACCACCGCTCGCCCGGGCGAAACACCACGCGGTCCAGCCAGATCGTGAAGAAAGACTCGGGGCCGGTCACGGTCCGGCGCGTGTCTGCGTCGCGCACGGTGCATCGCATCCGCACCTTCACGTTTACGCTGGCAGCCTCCGGGTTTAGTCGCCCCCGCTCCGAGAACTGCACAAGTTGCCCCTCGGCTAGCTCAATCGTAAGCCAGCGGGGCTGCACGGCGTATTCCAGGATCCGCGAGCCGTCCGCGCGGAACTGCTCCAGTTCGATCGAGACGGGGGCACCGTAGGCGGCACGCTCCGCCAACAGGTCGCACTCAAAAACCACCTCCTGCCCGGCGAACTTACGCACGTCGATCCTCTGCGAGACGGTCACCTCGCGCCCGGCATCCTCCGGCGTCTTCTCGTCGACCACCACCACAAGGGACCGCCGGCCGGCGGTGTGAGCATATCGGCCCAGGCGGACCAGTTCCTTCGGCGTCACCGTCCAACCGTCCGGCAGGCCGTCGGCCTCGTCCTCGAAACCGGGGTTGGCCAGCAAGGTCTCGGGTGGCAGACGATTCGCCTCATACTCCCGAGCCTCCAAACGCTGGGCTGTGGTGTCGAAATAGACGTCATACGCCCCAACCTCCCCGACCCTTGGCCGGGCGACCCAGGTCAGATAGCTCTGCTGGCGGCCCGCACGGGCGTCGAACTCGGCCCGGCACGCAAAGGGCACCTCGCGTCCGGACCCATCGTCGGCCCGCTCGATGACCCGAAG
>CAZNSB010000360.1:0-5631 GCA_964575155.1 uncultured Planctomycetaceae bacterium
CGTGACCTCGCTGGTCCGGGGCGACGTGGGATCGGTCAAGGCGGCGGTGGACGCGGGCTCGGCCGAGGCGGCGAAGGTCGGCGAGCTGGTCGCCTCCCACGTGATCCCCGCGCCCCACGAAGGCCTCACCGGCGTGTTCCTGTAGGCCCGCGCGCGGACGCGAGGAGACGCGGAGTAAATCCCACGGAAGGCTTTCCGTGGGCTTTGGGCAGCGCGGTGCGGAAAGCACCATGAAGATCCTGGTATCCAACATCGGGTCGACGAGCTTCAAGTTCCGGCTGTTCGACTTCGCCGGCGGCGCCGAGGCCGAGCGGGCCTCCGGCGGGGTGGACCGCATCGGCTCCGGCGGCGGGACGATGAAGTTCGCCCCCGCCGGCGGCGAGCAGACGTCGGTCTCCTGCGAGTGCGCGGACCACGGCCAGGCCATCCGGGCCTGCATGGACGCGATGGTCGCCGCCGGCGTGCTGGCCACCCCGGAGGAGCTGGACGCGGTCGCCTTCAAGGCCGTGATGGCAGGCGACATCGCCCCCGTCGTCTTCGTGGACGAGAAGGTGCTGGCGGCGATGCAGTACTACGCCCCGGTCGCCCCCGCCCACAACCCGCCGTACGTCGCCGCCATGCGGACCTTCCGCCGAGCCCTGCCGGACACGCCCCTGGTGGCCGCCTTCGAGCCCGGGTTCCACCGCACGATCCCCCTTCGCCGCCGGCTGTACGCCTGCCCGCCGGAATGGGCCGAAAGGTACGGCGTCCGCCGCTACGGCTTCCACGGGGCGTCGCTGCGATACGTCGCCGGGCGGACGGCCGAGCTTCAGCCGGAGGCCCGGCGGGTGATCCTCTGCCACCTGGGCGGGTCCTCGAGCGTCTGCGCGGTCCGCGACGGGGCGTCGGTGGCGACCAGCATGGGCTTCTCGGCCCAGTCGGGGCTGCCGCAGGGCGCGCGCGTGGGGGACTTCGACGCGTTCGCCCTGGCCGTCGTCGCCCGCGAAACCGGCCGGAGCCTCGACGACATGCTGGACGAGCTCGGCAGCCGTGCCGGGCTGGCCGCCCTCAGCGGCACCGGCGGCGACATGCGGGACATCGAGGCCGCCGCCGACGCCGGCGACGAGCGATCCCGCCTGGCCATCGACGTGTTCGTCACCGCCGTCCGCGACTACGTGGGGGCCTACCTCGTCGAGCTGGGCGCCGCCGACGCCGTCGTCTTCACCGGCGGCATCGGGCAGCACTCCCCGCTCGTCCGCGCCAGGACGTGCGAAGGATTGGAATTCGTCGGCATCGCCCTGGATGCGGGCAAGAACGCCTCCGCCGAGGGCGAGTGCCGGATCGACTCGCCCGAATCGAAGGCGGCCGTCTGGGTCATGCCGACCAACGAGGAGCTCATCGTCGCCCGGCAGGCGGCCGGGCTGCTGAAGGATGCACCTGAAGCCATGCGATAACCATCCGTTCATGGAGAAAGGCAATGGCTGAAGACGCGTTGGGAATGATTTAGACGCGAGGTCTGGTGGCGCTGATCGAGGCGACCGACGCGATGCTGAAGGCGGCCAAGGTCAGCTACCGCGGCATGCGCAAGATCGGGGGGGGGTACGCGGCCGTGTTCGTCGAGGGCGACGTGGCGGCGTGCAAGGCGGCGGTGGACGCGGGCGCGGCCGCGGGCGGCCGGGTCGGCGAGGTCGTCAGCGTCCACGTGATTCCTCGCCCGCACGGCGAGGTGCCCAAGGTGCTGCCGTAAACGGCAGCCATTAGGGACTGGCCACCAGCCACCAGTGGGCTCGACCAGTGGCGACGGTGGGGCCCCGGCCGGACGTCGGTCTCGCTGACCGCGGTGCGACGGCTGGTGGCGGGTGGCAAGTGGCTGGTGGCTGCTCCCGAAGGGAGCCGACATGTTCATCGCAAGCGTCAAAGGCAACGTGGTGACCACGCACAAGGTGGCCAAGATGGCCGCGCGAAAACTGCTCATTGTCGAGCCGCTGCGGGTGGCGGAGGGCAAGAAGGGCTTCACGCCGACGGGGCGGACCTTCGTCGCCGTGGACAACATCGACGCCGGGGTCGGCGACGTGGTCCTGGTGACGCAGGGCTCCAGCGCCCGGATGACGGAGGGGACCTCCGACGCCCCGGTGGACTGCGTGGTGACGGGCATCGTCGACAGCGTCACCGTCGGCGGGGAGACGACGTACCGCAAGAGCGAATAGCGCGCCCCGTTTAGCGGTCGCCGGTACGGCGACCGAAAGCGGCATCGTCGAAAGCGGCCGTGCCGGCCGCTGCTAAACGGACATGGGTGCGTCGGTTCTCGCGCGGACGGTCCGGCGCAAGCAGGAGCCAGTCATGGTCAACGAAAGCGGGCAACTGGTGGGCGAGGTGGTCCGGCAGGTGTTGGAGCAGGTCCGCAGCGGGTGGGGCGGGCGGGTCCCGCCGACGCCGGGAAAGGCCGCGCCCCCCCCGATCACCTCGGCGCCCGCCCCCGCGCGCGCCGCGGGGCAGCGCTTCGGTCAGTTCACCGACGTCAACGAGGCGGTGTCGGCGGCCGGGGACGCCCAGGCGCAGTTGATGCGGCGTTCGGTGGCGCAGCGGAAGATCGCGTGCGACCTGATCCGCCGCATCTGCATCGACCAGGCGGACGCGCTGGGGCGGATGGAGTACGAGGAGACGAAGATCGGCCGGAGCGAGCACAAGCCCGAGAAGCTCGTCCTCGCCGGGCAGCGCTCGCTGGGCGTGGAGTACCTCCGCAGCGAGGTCTTCAGCGGCGACCACGGGCTGACGGTGCAGGAGTTCGCCCCGTTCGGGGTGATCGCGGTGATCACGCCGATCACGCACTCGCTGCCGACACTGGCCAACAACGCCATCAGCATCCTCGCCGCCGGCAACGCCATCGTCTGCAACCCGCACCCCGGCGGGGCGAAGATCGCCTGCCACGGGGCGAAGCTCTTCAACCAGGCGATCTACGAGAAGGTCGGCATCGACAACCTCGTCAGCATCATCACGACGCCGACGATCGAGTCGGCCAACGAGATGTTCCGGCACCCCGACGTGCCGCTGCTGGCGATCACCGGGGGGCCCGGGGTGGTCAAGGCGGCCCTGACCAGCGGGAAGCGCGCCATCTGCGCCGGGCCGGGAAACCCCCCCGTCGTCGTCGACTCCTCCGCCGACATCGACAACGCCGCCCGCTGCATCGTGGAGGGGATGGCCTACGACAACAACCTGCTGTGCATCTCGGAGAAGGAGGGCTTCATCGAGGCGAGCATCTGGGCCAAGCTCGTCGCCGCGCTGAAGGCCAGCCGGGCGTTCGAGCTGACCGCCCAGCAGATGAACGCCCTGGCCGAGAAGGTCATCGAGGTGCCCGCCGAGGGCCACCCGCACGCCCGGCGGGAGTTCGTCGGGAACGGCGCCGCCGAACTGGCCGGGGCCATCGGCGTCCGCGTCCCCCCCGACACCGAGATGCTCTTCGGCCAGACGAGCTGCGATCACCCCTTCGTCCAGGCCGAACAGATGATGCCCTGCCTGCCCCTGGTCAAGGCCGACACCTTCGAGCAGGCCGTCGCCATGGCCAAACAGGCCGAGCACGCCTTCAAGCACACCGCGGTGATCCACTCCCGGCTGGTGGACCACATGACGCACATGGGCAAGGAGATGGACACGGCGTTGTACGTGAAGAACGGCCCGTCGCTGGCGGGCGACGGC
Source organism: uncultured Planctomycetaceae bacterium (assembly GCA_964575155.1). Lineage (GTDB taxonomy): Bacteria > Planctomycetota > Phycisphaerae > SM23-33 > SM23-33 > CAZNSB01. Next base: position 3,673 of record CAZNSB010000360.1, read on the forward strand.
ATCGGCGGGGAGGGCTATTGCAGCTACTCCATCGCCTGTAGCACCGGCGAGGGCATCTGCACGCCGCTGACCTACACCCGCGTCCGCCGGTGCACCATGGTGGACAACCTGAGAATCATCTGATTGCGGATTGCGGATTTCGGACTTTGGCGTGCTCGCTTCAGCGAGCATGTAGGTAAACGAAAATGCTCATTGGCATCGTCGAAGGCAACGCGATCAGCACGATCAAGCACCGGTCGATGCACGGGTGGAAGCTGCTCCTCGTGCAGCCCGTGGACTTCGACGGCGCCCCCGACGGCGACCCGCTGCTGGCGATCGACCGGATCGGGGCCGGCCACGGGATGCGCGTCGTCGTCAGCAACGACGGGAAGGGCGCCCGGGAAATGGTCGGCGACACCAACTCCCCGGTCCGGTGGGCGGTGATCGGCATCGTGGACCATGACTGACGAGATCAGCGAAAAGGTGGTCGATGAAATCGTCCGGCGCGTGGCCAAGGCGCTGGGGGCAGAAGCGTCCGGTCCCGGCGCCGACAGCGCTGAACGGCCAGCCGCTGCCGCCCCCGCGGCTGCTGCGCAGGGCGCGTCCGCACCTGGGTCGCGGGTCTGGCTGACGGCGGAGATGCTCGCCGAGCGCGTCGCCGCAGGCAAGTCGGCGTCTCTGGCGATGAACGAGTTCCTCACGCCGGCGGCGCGCGATTACGCCGCCGCCGGAGGCATCGAGGTGGTCCGCGGCAGCCCGCTCTCCCGCCCGGCGCCGGCGACGGTCGTTACCGGCGGGCAGGTGCGCCCGGCCGTGCTCACCCGGACGCTGGGGCTGGTGGTCAACCGCCCGGACGCGAAGGTCGCCGCCGCCCTGGCGGCGGTGGCGCGCGCCGGGGTGCCCACCGCCGGGTTCGCCGAGACGGAATGCTGGATGAGCAACCTCCGGGCCCTGTGCGAGGCGATCGGCGGGGGGGAGTTGGCCGGGGGCGCGGTCATCGAGCGATACGCGGCCGGGCCCATGGTCTTGGCCGGCAAGATCAGTGGCATCCGCCCGGTGCAGGGCGTGTCGGTGGCGGCGGTGGAGGCGGCCCTGCGGCAGTTCGACGCCAACGTGCTGGTGATCGGGCACGCGGTGCTGAGCGTGTTCGAGATCCGCTCCATGATCGACCGCTTCGCCGCCGGACGCCGCGTCGGGCGCGACCGCACCGCCCTGCTCGACGCCGTCGAAGAGCTGGAGGCTTCGTAATCGCCGTGCGAATCGCAAGGGTCATCGGAAAGCTGACGCTGAACCGGCAGATGCCGGAGCTGGTGCCCGGCAGCTACCTTCTCGTCCGCCCCTGCAACCGGGGCACGCTGGCCGGAGAGAACGAGGGCAACGACGAGACGGTGGTCCTCTACGATGAGCTGGGCGCCCGAGAGGGCGACCTGGTGGGGCTGGTGGAGGGGCGCGAGGCGACCGCGCCCTTCTGGCCGAAGAAGGTCCCCTATGACTCCTATAACGGGGCCATTCTGGATGATGTGCACTTCGAGCCGGCCCTGAAGGCCTCGCCGCCGGGGTAGAGCCATGGTCAACGAATGGAAGCTGAAAGAGCAGATTTGCGAGATCGGCCGGAGACTGTATGAGAAGAACTTCGTCGCCGCCAACGACGGGAACATCTCCGTCCGCGCCGGCAACGGCCGGTACCTCTGCACGCCGACGCTGGTGAGCAAGGGCTTCATGAAGCCCCCCGACATCGCCCTGGTGGACGATGCCGGCCGACAGCTCGCCGGAGGCAAGCCGAGAACCTCAGAAATCCTCCTCCACCTGGAGATCTATCACGAGCTTCCCGAGATCGGCGCCGTGGTGCACGCCCACCCGCCGCACGCGACGGCGTTCGCCGTGGCGGGCATGGAGCTGCCCAACTGCATCCTCCCGGAGGTCGAGATCTTCATCGGGCAGGTGCCCATCGCCGCCTACGACACCCCCGGCGGGAAGGAC
>CAZNSB010000361.1:0-4682 GCA_964575155.1 uncultured Planctomycetaceae bacterium
GCCGCTGGTTCCGCGTCACCAGCCGGTAGCCGATGTTGCCGATGTTGATCTGCTTCCAGTCCAGCCGGCCCGGGCGCGTCTTGATGTAGGCCTTGACGTCGTCGAGGAGCTTCTTGACCTTGATCTCGTGTGCGGTGAGGGAGATCTTCTTTCCGTTTCGGAATCGGAACTCGACGGTGGCGCCCTTGCCGCCGGGCTGCGTCACGACGGGCTCGAACAAGCCCCAGTTCTTGACGATCTGGTCGAGGCGCTTCTGCCGCCGGGCGCTTGTGCCCGCCCCGAACCGCTCGATGATCTGCTTCCAGAACTCCGCCGCCCGGGGGTACTGGCGGCGGTTCTCGAAGATGCCGGCCAGCGTGTCGAGGGAGTGCCGGGCGTGGCTCTTGCCGTCGGCGACGTCCTTGAAGATCCGCAGGAAGTTGAACTCCTTGGGGAGCTTGAATCGCTTCACGCCGGTGGCCAGTCGGGCGATCGTCTCGTCCTCGCCCAGCGTGTGCAGCTCGTAGGTGCCGGAGGTGTCCTTCTTTGTGTCGTCAGGCTGCCGGCGGCGGAAGTACCAACTGTACTGCCGCATCGTCTGGACGCCAAACTGGTGGTGCAGGAAGCTCCCGAAGTGGTGCTTGACCTCCGCCAGCCGGCTGCCGTTGAAGGCCACCACCTGGCCCAGCGCCCATCGCCAGCGCTGCCCGTCGGTGGCGGAGCCGTTCCAGGTCTTTCCCAGCTTGTGGAAGACGGGGTTGCCGTCGGCGTCGACGGGAGCGCCGCGCCCGGCGGCGTGCTGGTACCGGCCGGAGTAGCCCTGGTCGTAGTCGGGCAGCTCCTTCAGATCGGAGAGGTACTGGAGCCGCCAGGCCTGGTAGAAGCCGCGGTTGGTCATGATCATGTTGGCCAGGGCCATGTAGAAGTCGGCGACGGCGGCCCCGTCCTTGTCGCCGGCGGTGTGCGGGATGGCCTGGGCCATGAGCTGGAGCGCGCGGATGCGGTCGCGCTCGTAGGCGTTGACGTAGCGTGCCCGCCCGCCGCGGTGGCGCCCGCGCTTGAACTCGCCGGCGATGATCGCGCCGTAGTGTGGCAGCCTTATGTAGCTCTGCGCCGCCGCCTGGAGCAGCCGCCAGTTCTTCCCGTGCGCGGCGATGGCCTTCTCCCGGAAGTCGTCGCACTCGTTCAGCCGACCCAGCCGCTGGAGGCAGTACAGCCCGTTGCTCAGGTCGTCGGCGACCTTCAGCGGGTCATCCTTGGGGTCCAGCGCCAGCTTGGCGAAGGCCTCGTACGCCTCCTTCCAGTTGCCGTCCTTCTTGAGCTTCAACGCCCGCTGCCGCACGGCGGGGCGGTCGGTCTCCCCGACCTCGGCCTGGACGAGCACCAGCGAGCACACCAGCACGATTCCCACGAGGGGTATCCACTTGGAACGTTTCATGGCGGACCTTTCCTTTGGGTTGCTGCTCCGGGCCGGGCCAATATAACGTCTGCGCGCCGGGACCGCTACGATCGGCCCTTCCTCGCTCCTTAGACGCCGGGTGTGGCGGAAAGGTTTCAGGGAAACCCCCGACTTCTTGCCGCGGAATGGAGGTGCCACAGCGGCCGGTGCCCGCCGCCATGAGCCGGCCGTCTCTGGTAGCGGGACAGAGGCCCGGCGAAACGGCCAGCCGCGCCCCGACGCATCGGGATTGCCCTTGACCGCGCCACCCCCGTAGACGGTATGCTCGAACGGGACGATGGCGGAAGGCTGACGGGGCGGGGCGCCTTGGGCGGCGGCGAGCCCGCCGATTCGGCGAGGGTTGTCCGCTCCTGGGCGAGATGGTAGAATCCGGCCATGCAGGAGCGGCTGAGGATACGGGTTCGGGGCGCGGCGCTGCTGGCCGCCGTCTGTGGAGCTGCCGCCATGCCGATCTGCGAAGGCCAGGCCGGGGCGAAGGTGGTTGCCTACCCCGCGCCGAAGGGGATCCCCGCGTCGAAGGACTACACGGTCGAGGTGGCCGGCCAGCGGGTGTTCGTGTACACGGCGAAGGTTCTGCGCGGCGGGCCGGTCTCACTGGCGTATTTCGACTTCTCGGGGGCGGTGACGGTGCGGGTTGTGCCGAAGGCGGGGGCGGGCGCCGGGACGGTCGTCCGCCCGCTGTCGCGCGGGGTCAAGGCGGCGGCCGAGGGCGGCGTCATCACGTTCCGCCTCGACCGGCCGGGGAACTTCAGCATCGAGCCCAACGGCAGAACCGCCCGTCCGCTGCTGCTGTTCGCCAACCCGCTGGAAGAGGACCCGCCCGCCCCCGGCGACCGCGACGTGATGTACTTCGGCCCGGGCATCCACGAGATCGGCCACACCGTCGTGCCGGGCGGGAAGACCGTCTACATCGCCGGCGGGGCGGTCGTCCGCGGGAAGCTGACGCCCGGCGAGAAGCCCCGCGGCAAGAGCTTCGCGGGCAAGGACACCTACGGCCCGCTGCTGCTGGCCAAGGGCGCGGAGAAGGTGTGCGTCCGGGGGCGTGGCATCATCGACATGAGCGGGCTCGACTGGCACGCCCGGGCCACCCTCGTCGCGCAGGGCTGCACGGACGTGCGCATCGAGGGGGTCATCATCCTGGACTCGCCCGCCTGGTGCGTGACCGTGAACCAGTGCCGCAAGGTTGTGGTCACCGGCGTGAAGGCCGTCGGCCACCGGGAGAACAGCGACGGCATCGACATCTGCAACAGCCGCGACGTGCGCGTGGAAGGCTGCTTCGTGCGGACCAACGACGACGAGATCTGCATCAAGGCGAACTCCCCGCCGCCGGCGCCGGAGCCGCGGAACATCACCGTGGCCGACTGCGTCGTGTGGAACGAGCGGGCGCACGGGCTGGGCATCACCTACGAGACCCGCACCAACGTCCGCGACGTGCTGTTCCGCAACTGCGACGTTATCCACGACTTCGGCTTTGCCTCGCTGGCCGTGTACATCGTCGATTCCGGGACGATGAGCGGCATCCGGTTCGAGGACTGCCGCGCCGAGGACACGCGCGGGCGGTTCATCCTGCTGAAGATCGGCCACGACATGTGGGCCCACGACAAGACGCGCGGTCACATCAAGGGGGTGACGTTCAAGAACGTCTCGCTGACCGGGCGGCACCTGCCGGGCTCGGAGATCAGCGGGTGGGGCGCCGGGAACCTCGTCGAGGACGTGACCTTCGACCACCTTCGGATCGGCGGGAAGCTCATCCACGACGCCGCGGCGGGGCGGTTCAGCATCCGGCACGCGCGGAACATCCGCTTCCTGGCGGACGCCCCGCCGCGGCGCTGACCGTCGCCGGCGCCTACTTCCCTCGCCCCAGCCACACCGGGCTGGACCAGGCCATGTCCAGCCCGTCGGTCACGGCCCGGAGGTAGTAATAGCTGCCGGGGGCGGCGTCGTCGTCCTCGACGGCGGCGGCGACGAGGCGGGGGTCGGCGTCGGGGCGGAGGGACCGCCAGTTGCGCCCGTCCTTGACGATGGTGACTTCCTTCAGGGGTGCGGCCGCGGCGACCTCGACGCGCAGCTCCGCCCGCCGGCTCCGCGGCGCGGGCGCCTCCGAGCCCATCGCCCGCCCGTTGACAGCAAAGGCCAGGTACGTCCGCCGCTTCGTGGTCGCGTACGTCCGCCGGGCGTACATGGCGTCCCAGATCGACGCACGCGACAGGCTCGGTGCGAACACCGCGGTGAGGCCCTGCGGCCAGAGGCGGCTGTAGCCGGGGGTCTTCTGGAGGGTGTGCAGCTCGTCGCCAGGCCGGCCGTCGTGGATGTCGCCCCCGCCGCAGAACCCCATGCGGAACCCCAGCGCCAACGCGTCCCGGACGTGCTGGCCGGTCTTCTCGCCGCCGTGGTTGCGGATCGGCATCGGGTTGCCCGCCGCCGCCGGACGCTCGCTGTTGCCCCATACGCTGTGCACCTCCACCAGCCGCTCGTAACGCCGGTTCCACGGGAACATCCCCCACGGCACGCCCATCTCGGTGTTGGCCGAGTGGTGCGGGACGGCGATGGCCCGCCGGCCCGCCAGCCCGCGCCACAGCTTCGGCACGGTGTTGCAGCGCGGGTCGCGCGACCGCAGCAGCGGCCCGCCCCGCCCGCGGTAGTACACGTTGCGGTGCCCCTGGCTGCCGTGCGTCCACTCGAAGCCCACCAGCGTGGCGAAGCTCCCCCGGCGGTCGTAGTCGTTGGCGACGGCCACGAAATAGTCCCACTGCCGGTCGGTCAGCGGCCAGGCGTGGTCGGACACCGCGAAGAAGTCCAGGAACGCCTCGTCCCGGGCGAAGGCGTACAGCTCCTCCGGGCAGCGGATGCCGTCGGAGAAGAACGTCTGGCTGTGGGGGTCGCCCCACCAGATCCGCCGCCGCGGCGGGCGGGCGGTCACCATCACCGGGTTGGACACGCCCGCGGCGCCGCTGGCCGGGTCCGTCAGCCGGATCCACCGCGGCCCGGGCCGGCGCCACCGGAACCCGCCGAAGGCCTTGATCGGGCGGAGGTCGCCGGGGTAGGCCCCCTGGTTCCTGCCGGTGAACCGCAGCCGCCGCGGCCCGGCCAGGCCGTCGGCCTGGACCTCGAGCGTGCCCGCCCATTCCGGCAGGGCGTTGTCGAGGTACTGAATCCCCCGCGAGGGGGCCAGGTTGAACTGGCTCTCCAGGCGGTACTCGTGCGTCGGCCGGAAGCACGCCGACGGGACCTCGCGCACCGGCCC
>CAZNSB010000361.1:4692-5597 GCA_964575155.1 uncultured Planctomycetaceae bacterium
CGTCATCGGCGCCGCCACCAGCAGCCCCGCAGGCGTTCCGCCCTCACCCATCGCCCGTTCCTTCCGCCCGTCTCGTATGACTCTCCGCGCCCGGCGCCCCTCGCCCCTCGCACGCCCCGAAGCTACCCCCCCGGGCCCTTGAAGGCAATCGGCAAGGGGAACAGCTCGGCGCCCACCGGCCTGCCCGCGCCGAGCCGGCGGGTGGCACGGCTTGCTTGCCAAGCCGTGTTCCCGGATCGAGGTGGGATTCCCTGCCACCCAATCCAGGCTACTTCTCCACCGGCACGACGATGCCGCGGATGATGATGTTCTGGCAGAAGACGAAGACCAGGAACGCCGCGACGGCCGCCACCAGCAGGGCGGCGAAGGTCAGGCCCATGTGGCCGTTGATCTGGAGCTGGTAGAGGAAGACCATCAGCGTCCACATCTTTTCGTCCGGGCAGAGGATGAAGGCGAACATGAAGTTGCCGTAGGCCCGGGTGAAGGCGTTCAGCGCCAGCACCGCCAGGATCGGCTTGGACAGGGCCATGCTGAAGTTCCAGAACATGGTCCACTCGCCGGCTCCGTCCAGTTGGGCGGACTCGTACAGCTCCCTCGGCAGGGAGTCGAAGAACCCCTTGAGCAGGAAGATGCTGAAGCCGTTGGCCATTCCCGGCAGCACCAGGGCGGCGAAGGTGTTCAGCAGGCCCAGCTCCTTGAGCAGCAGGAAGTTGGGGATCATCGTCACCGCCGGCGGGAAGGCCATGGTGGCCATGCAGAACAGCAGGATCTTGTACGTGCTGGGCAGCTTGAACCGGCTGAGGGCGTAGGCGGCCAGCGGGTTGACCGTCAGCGCCAGCAGGATCGACAGCCCGCAATAGACGACGGTGTTGGCCAGCGATCGTCCCTGGAGGACGATGTAATCG
>CAZNSB010000362.1:0-5565 GCA_964575155.1 uncultured Planctomycetaceae bacterium
GTTCAACACCGCCATCGCCGCCATGATGGAGTTCGTCAACGTCGTGTACAAGGTTGGCAGGATCGCCCACGACCAGGCCGAGCGATTCGCCCTCGTCCTCGCCCCGTTCGCCCCGCACCTCGGGGAGGAGCTGTGGCGTCGGCTGGGGCACGAGCAGTCGCTGGCGTATGAGCCCTGGCCGGCGTACGCGGAGTCGATGCTCGCGGCCGACACCGTCGAGCTGGCCGTCCAGGTCAACGGCAAGGTCCGCGGGCGGATCGCCGTCGCCGCCGACGCGGGCGACGACGCCGTGGTCGCAGCGGCGCTGGCCGACGCGAAGGTCTCCGCCGCGGTGGCGGGAAAGACCGTCGTGAAGAAGATCGTCGTCCCGTCCAGGCTGGTGAACCTGGTGGTCCGGTAGCCCGGCGCCGCCGACCAGTCGTCACCAGCCGGGAAGGAGACGCCCATGCCGAGGCGCGTGCGAATCTTCGGAGCGCTTCTTCTGGCGGCGGCGGCCGCCGGGTGCAGCCGAAGCGATGACCCCCAGAAGGCCAGGGCGGCCATAGAGAGCATGCGACGGGCCGTGCTCGCCGGCGACGGCGAGGCGTTCGTCGCCTGCTTCGACGCCACCGCCGAGCAGAAGCCGTGCCTCGTGGCCGTCTCCGAGCACATGGGCGCCATGCTCAAGTTCGAGCAGGCCATGAAGAAGGCCTACGGCGCGGACGCAACGAAGGGCAGGGGCGTCGGTGAGGGCCTCGAGGAGCTGAGAGACGAGGGCTTCCTCGACGGGATCACCATCCGGATCGACGGCGAGAAGGCCACGGCGGCCCGGGCCGGCGACCCCAGGCCGATGAACCTCCGCAAGAAGGGCGGGGCGTGGAAGATCGACCCCGGCGCGATGCTGGCCGGTCCGCGCGGGCAGAAGGCCGACCTCGGGAAACTGGCCGGGAGCCTTGAGGCCATGACCCGGGCCGTGGAAACCGCCACCGGCAGGATCGGCAAGGAAGGCTACACCGCCGAGAAGATCAACCGGGAGCTGACCAACGAGATGATGAAGGCCATGATGCAGGCCGCCCCGCCCCCCGCGCCCGCTCCCTGACGGGCCGGGGCGCCCCCCCGGCGGTCGAGGGGCCCGACAGGCATAATGGTGCGGCATGGGCAGGCCAAACAGAGATTCTCGACGCGCCTTTGAGCGGGCCCGGCGGGTCCTCGTCGGCGGGGTGAACTCGCCGGTGCGGGCGTTCGCGGCGGTCGGGGGGACGCCGCGGTTCATCGCCTCGGCGGGCGGCTCCACCCTCACCGACCTGGACGGCAACGAGTACGTCGACTACATCTGCGGGTACGGGCCGGCGATCCTCGGGCACGCGCACCCGGCCGTGGTGGAGGCGGTGGCGACCGCGGCGGAGCGAGGCCTCTGCTACGGCGCCCCGACGGAGGCGGAGACGGCCCTGGCCGAGAAGGTCGTCGCCGCCTTCGGGGCGATCAAGAAGGTCCGCTTCGTCTCCAGCGGGACGGAGGCGGTGATGTCGGCGATCCGCCTGGCTCGGGGGGCGACGGGGCGGGCGAAGATCGTCAAGTTCATCGGCTGCTACCACGGGCACGCCGACGCCCTGCTGGTGGCGGCCGGGAGCGGGGCCACCACCCTGGGCACCCCCAGCAGCCCCGGCGTGCCCCCGGGCGCCACCGCCGACACGATCCTCCTGCCGTACAACGATCTCGCCGCCGCCGGCGAGGCCTTCGCCGCCCACCGCGGCGAGATCGCCGCCGTCCTCATCGAGCCGGTCGCCGGCAACATGGGCGTGGTGCCCCCCGCGGAGGGTTTCCTGCCCGCCCTGCGGGGGCTGTGCGACGAGGGCGGGGCGCTGCTGATCTTCGACGAGGTGATGACGGGTTTCCGCCTCGCCCGCGGCGGGGCGCAGCAGCGCTACGGGGTCGGCGCGGACCTGACCACGCTGGGGAAGGTCGTCGGCGGGGGCATGCCGGTGGGCGCCTTCGGCGGGTCCGCCGAGCTCATGAAGCACCTCGCCCCCGAGGGGCCGGTGTACCAGGCGGGGACGCTGTCGGGCAACCCCATCGCCATGGCCGCCGGGCTGGCGACGCTGCGCGAGATCGAGAAGCCGGGATTTTACGACGCCCTGGAGGCCACCTCGGCGGCGCTGGAGGCGGGCCTGCGCGCCGCCGCCGCGCGGGCCGGGCTCGCGAGCAAGGTCTGCCTCAACCGCGCCGGGAGCATGCTGTGCGCGTTCTTCGCCCCGCCGGAGGTGACGGACTACGCCTCGGCGACGGCCTCGAACAGGGAGGCCTTCGCCGCCTTCTTCCACGCCATGCTCGCCGGCGGGGTCCACCTCGCCCCAAGCCAGTTCGAGGCGATGTTCGTCTCGTCGGCCCACGGCGAGGGGGCGATCGCCCGCACCGTCTCCGCCGCCGGCGCCGCCTTCGCCGAGGCGGCAAAGTTTATGGAAGACAACCGCCCCTGCCGATAACATGGCCAGAAGAGACAGGGAAGGAGCCAATGCCATGGAACGGTCCGAAAACCCCGTCGGCGGCGAGGAGTACCGCCAGGCCCTGGCGACGGTGTCCCTGGCCAAGAACGTCTTCTGGTGGCTGATCTGTGCGGCCCTGGCGGTCCAGTTGGCCGCGTTCGTCCTGGTTCGGTTCGGCAAGGTGGTGGACGGGTCGAAGAAGATGCGGACGGCCCTGGTGCGGGCGCAGGTCACGCCCGCGCCGGCCCCGGCCGGCGCCCCCGCCAAGCCGGCCGAGCCCGTCGACGACGCCGCCGAAACCTGGTACGCCGTCCTCGAATGGGTTCTCCCGGTCGGCAAGTTCGTCGCCCTCGCCGCCGGCATGCTGCTGGTCCTGACGCTCATGTTCGCCGTGAAGCTGGCGCTGCACGGGCGGACGGGAGGCATCGCGGGATTGCTCAGCGCCTTCTTCTGGTCGCTGCTGCTGTGGGTGTTCCTGATCCCCTGGCAGCAGGCGCTGCCCGGCAGCAGCCTCCTCCGCGGGGCGCTGTCCAACGCCGGCGACCTGGTCCACGCCACCGCCGCACTGTCCGCCGAGAAGGCCAACTGGCTGACCGGCGGGCTGTACTACGCCCGGTTCGCGGCGTACCCCGTCGCCGTCGCGCTGCTGTGGCTGTGGGTGCAGTTGAAGTTCTCCCGGGGGTACCGGCGGGCGATGGGCATCGAGGTCGCCGAGGTCTCCCAGGTCGGGCCCGAAGCGAAGATGTAGATGACCGTGCGCGATCCCGCGCCGGGCGCGGGGCTCCCGAGGCACAGCCGGACCCGCCGGCGCCGCGGGGTTTGACAAGCCCCCGGGCGGCGGACTACCATCTGCTCGTCGGAAGCACCTGTGGAGCGGTGCCGTGAGGAGACCGCAGGAGAAGGCAGTCGCCGGCGCCCTGGCCGCCTTGGCCCTGCTGGCGGGGAGCTGCCGGGACGCCGACGAGCCGCTGCGCCCGCCGATGCCGCCGCCGGTGATCAACGGCCTGCCGGCCTCGCCGCTGGGGGAGGCGGCCAAGGACGAGACGCTGCGCCAGCGCATGCTGGTGGTCCGCCACCGGCTGATCACCGTTCAACTGCCGCTGGGCGCCGCCAGCGAGAGCGAGGACGTCTGGGCGTACATCAACGAAGAGCCCGCCGGCGCCAGGCTCGGGCCCTGCCTCGCACGCAACGGCGTCCGCGCGGGGATCGGGCGGGAATCGGACTGGCCCGAGATCGCCCGGATCCTCCGCCGGCTGACGGGTCAGCGGCTGACGCGCGCCCACATGATCGCCAGGCCGGGCTACCCCGTCCCCATCGTCCTCAAGAAGAACCAGGACACCCAGACCATCTTCCTGTTCCGCCCCGACGGCACCCTCTCGGGGAACGACTACCCCCCCGGAGACAACCTGCTGGTCGTCACCGCCGGCATCAACTACGACAACCCCAGGAGCGTCCGCCTCATGGGCGCGCCGGTCGTGCGCTCCAGGTACCGCCGCCAGCGCTACGTCAAGGGCCACGCCGGGTACCTGCTGACCTCCGAGCCGGTACACTACCGGCTGGACGAGCTGGCCTTCCAGTTCGACGTCCCCCCCGGCGGGTTCCTCCTGGTCGGGTGCGGGCAGGAGATCCGCCGTCGCAGCAGCCCCGGCCGGGCGTTCCTGGTCAAGGAAAAGAAGGGCGCCCGGTTCGAGACGCTGCTGGTGATCGCCCCGGAGGTCTTCGCCGCCCCCGTCCGCGTCGTGGAATGACGCGCCCGACCGCCGCACCTTCCGCGCGCGTTTGTGCTTCTCGTTTTCTCCGTTTCTGAGTATGGTGATCTCCGCGCTCTGGGCGGGCCCGCGGTGAACCGCTTCTCTCCCCTGCCGCCGCGGCGAACCGACCGGGTTGGAGACGACGAACATGCCCGACGCGCCGGGAAGCGTGGCCTGGATCAGCCTCACCCGACCGGCCGGGCTGGCGGCGCTGGCCGCCGCCGCCGTTCCCGTGCTCCTGGCCCTCCTGGCGCGCCGCCGGGGCAGGCGGATTGCGCCCGCGGCCGTCGGCGTCGAATGCCTGGCCGTCGCCCTGGCGGCGGCGGCGCTGGCGGGACCGACCGCGGCGATCGGGGCGAGGGCCAGGCTGGGGTACCTGCTGATGCTCGATGCCTCCGGCTCGGTGCGGGGGCAGGTGGAGGGCGCCGGGGGGCGACTGGCCGGCGGGTTTCCGCCGGGGGCCGACGTGGAGCGCTTCTACTTCGCCGAGGCCCTTTCCCGCGCGCCGGGAACGCAGGACCGGGCCACCCGGATCGCCCCGGCGCTGCGGATGGCCGCCGCCCGCGCCCGCGCCGGGCTGGCCGGCGTCGTCGTCGCCACCGACGGGCGATTCACCGACCGCGACTGGGGGGGCGCCGCCTCGGCCCTGGCCGCCGGCGGCACCCAGGTGCTCATCACCCCGCTGAACTCGCCTCCCCCGGACGCCCGCATCGCCGCCCTGTCGGCCGGACGCCGACCCGACGCCGACGTCGAGATCGCCGTCACGGTGGTGGCCAACGCGCCCTGCCGACGGACCCTCACCCTCACCCGCGGCGAGGGCGAAAAGCCCCGGGTGCTGCTCCGCCGGGAGCTGGCCCTGCTGGGCGAGGCCCCGGCGACGCTCCGGCTGACGGACGGGCTGGCCGGCGACGCCGCCGCCGTCTACGCCGCCGCCCTCGACGACGACGAGCCGATCAAGGAGAACAACCACGCCGCCGTGCTCGTCCTGCCCCTCCGCCGGAAGGTCGCCCTCGTCACCGCCGGAAACGCCGAAGACCTCCGCCGGCTGCTGGGTGCGATGGGCCGGGCCGCCGCCCTCCTCCCGCCGCCCGACCTGCCCCCCTCGGCCGGGCAACTGGCCGGGTACGCCGGCATCGTCGTGGTCGATCCGACGGGCGCGGCCCTTTCGCCGGGGCAGCGCCGCGCCGTGGGCGAGTACGTCCGCGCCGGGGGCGGGCTGGTGGTGATCGGCACCGGGCCCCACGCCACTCCCCCCGACCAGCAAGGCCCGCTCAACCGGGCGCTGCCGCTGATCGCCAACCCCTTCCAGCGTCGCCCGCTGGACCTCCAGGTGCTGCTGGACCGCTCCGGGT
>CAZNSB010000363.1:0-5169 GCA_964575155.1 uncultured Planctomycetaceae bacterium
GGGGGGTGATGGACCCCCACTGCTGCTACCTGCTGCTGCGGGGGCTGAAGACCTTCGCCCTGCGGGTCCGCGTGCAGAACGCCACCGCCCTGGCCGTCGCCAGGTTCCTCGAGGGCCACCGGCAGGTCAAGCGGGTGTACTACCCCGGGCTGGAAAGCCACCCCCATTACCACATCGCCAAGGCGCAGATGTCGGGGTTCGGGGGGGTGGTGACGTTCGACGTGAAGGGCCCCCTGGCGACGGTCAAGCGGTTCCTGGACGGGCTGAAGCTGTGCTACATCGCCCCGAGCCTGGGGGGGGTGGAGACGCTGATCACGCACCCGGCGACGGTGAGCTACTACAACTACACGCGGAAGCAGCGGGAGGGGCTGGGGATCACGGACTCGCTGGTCCGGCTGGCCGTCGGCGTCGAGGACGCCGAGGACATCATCTCCGACCTGGACCAGGCCCTTCGCCGCGCCGGCCGGCGGCGGGCGAAGAAGGGATAGGTCGCCCCGCCGCGGCGGGCAGGGCGACGGCCCCGGGCGATCAGAGGCACCGCCCCGGGTAAGATTTTGTGGAAACAAAACGGCCCTGCGGACCGATAGAATGACCTAGGCAGGCCCCCGGGGGGCCCTCGGGGGGGCGTGACGGCGGCGAGTCGGGGCCTTGACGGGGCGTGCGGGAAGGAGTAGAGTGCCCGGCTTGGGCGGCAGGCAGGAAGCGGGCGGCGGCAGGGAGGCCCGTGCCCAGGCGGCCTTGAGGGAGGTATTTGGCGTGGTCAAGAAGATAAAGAAGGCGTCCACAACCAGCCGGGCCGGCGGGAAGGCCCGAAGGCCTTCCGCGAAGGCCGCCTCCAAAGCTCGCCGGGCCAGGCCCGCCCGGAAGCCCCCTCCGGCGGCGCGGGCCAAGAAGGCCCCCTCCCCGGCCGGGAAGGCCAAGGCCGCCCTCCGCCGGCCTCGGCTGAAGAAGACGCAGATGAGCAAGAAGGAGCTGGCGGAGTTCCGCCAGATGCTGCTGGAGAAGCGCCGGACGCTGGTGGGGGACCTCTCGGGCATGGAGCAGGAGACGCTGCGCAAATACAGCAGCGGGAACCTCTCCAGCATGCCCACGCACATGGCCGACGTGGGGACGGACAACTTCGAGCACGAGTTCACGCTGGGCCTCCTGGAGAGCGAGCAGGCCCTGCTGCGGGAGATCGACGAGGCCCTGGAGCGGATCGTGGCGAGGACCTACGGCATCTGCCTGGGGACGGGGGAGGCGATCCCGAAGACGAGGCTGCGGGCCAAGCCCTGGGCGAAGTACACGGTCGAGTACACCCGGCTGCTGGAGAAGGGGCTGGCCCGGCCGCCGGAGATCGAAGAGGAGCAAGAGGGTCAGCCCGCCCCGAAGCCGGAAGACCAGGAGCAGGAGTGACCGCTCTTGGCCCGGGCGCGACCCACCCGCAGGAGGACCAGCTCGAAGGCCCCCTCGCCCGCCACGCGGGCCGGCGCCGCCGGCCGGCGCGAGCCACCCGCCTGCAGGTCCGGCCGAGCGGTCGCGATCTTCCTGGTCGTCGCGGCGGCCAGTGCCGCCCTGGACCTGGGGAGCAAGGAGGCGGTGTTCTCGGCCGTGGCGGACCGCCCCGCCCAGCGGGTCACCGTGATTCCCCGCGTGCTTCGACTGACGCTGTCGACGAATCCGGGGATCGTATTCGGGCTTCCGGTTCCCGGTTGGATCGTTAAGGCCGCCACGCTGGCGGCCATGGCGGCCGTGGTCGTGCTGTTTGCCTGCTCGCCGCGGCGCTTCTGGGGCCTGCACACGGCCCTGGCGATGGTCCTGGGGGGCGCGGCGGGCAACCTCTACGACCGGGTCTTCGCCCGGGTCCGCCTGGGGGGGGAGGCGGCCGCCACCGGCGGGCGGGTCCGCGACTTCATCGACGTCTACGCCATCGACTACCCCGTCTTCAACGTCGCCGACATCCTGCTGGTCGTCGGCCTGGGGCTGGTCCTGCTGCACATGATCCGCCACCGGCCGAGGGGCCAGGCCTGAGCGACTTCCCGCACCGGGTTCGCCCGCTGGGCAATATTCCCCGCCCGTAGGTCCATCCCGACCCCCCCGGGGCCGAGGGCGACAGGACGCCGTCGGCCATAACTCTCCCCAGTAAAGGAACTTGCAGAAGCCCCCCGTTTCGCGGCGTCCCTTCCGGGGCTGTGGCACGGCGGTTGTAGGACTGTAGAAGTGGAAGGTATCACTCATCGAGGCTCCCTGGCTCAGTGCGGGCACGGGCGGCCCGGTGGAAGGCCTTAAGCAGGTTCCGTTGTGTGGAGGACACACTGAGCCGGGGCCTTCCATCGGCCGCCCGCTGCCTTATTCCACCGCCCAGGGCCAACCGGCTCCCAAATCCGCCCCGGCGTTTTCATTCGCCTTCCCGATGGGTTACAATCCCCTCCCAGCCGGGATGCTTGACAGCCCCGGGCCGCAGGTCCAAGAAGCTCCAGCAGGAGGCCCTGCCATAGCCGTCAAGGCTCGCGGAAAACCCGATCCTTCCCACTACGCCAAGTGGGTCAGAGAGGACGAGGACGTCCGCACGATGCTGGACTTCCAGCGCGGGAACGAGGAGGCCTTCCGGCTGCTGGTGGAGCGGAACGAGGCGAAGGTCTACGCGATGGTCTACCGCCTGGTCAGCGACCACGCCCAGGCGGAGGACCTCACGCAGGAGGTGTTCCTGCGGGTGTTCCGGACGGCCGGTCGGTACCGCCCCATGGCCAAGTTCTCCACCTGGCTGTACCGGATCGCGGCGAACGTGGCCTTGAACGCGATCCGCGCCAAGCGGAAGCGGAGATTCGCGGGGCTCCAGGTCACCGAAAGCCAGGACGGCACGACCTGGCATCGCGACGTGCCGGACACCCGCGGGGAGCCTCCGCACTCCAGGCTGGACACGGAGGAGCTGCAGGAGAAGCTCGCGCAGGCGATCGCCGCCCTGCCGGAGAACCAGCGGATCGCCATTACCCTGAATAAGTACGAGCACATGAGCTACCAGGAAATTGCCGATATTCTGGGTTGCTCGACCATGGCGGTGAAGAGCCTGCTGGCGCGGGCCCGGTGCAATCTCCGGGACGCGCTGGTGCGGTACCTGGGCAAGGGATTTGGGAAAAAAAGTTCGAATCCCCGAAGCGGCGGGCGGGTTTAAGGGTGCGCAAGGCCCGTCGCAGGGGACCTGAAAGACGGTCGGACGCGATGAGTCGCTGCTGGAAGCACCGCTGCGGCTGCGACGGGACGGACGGATTGGGGCATCGAGAGATGGACAGGTACGGTTTAGACAAGCAGGCCGATATCGAGGACCTGAGCGCCTGGATGGACGGGGAGCTTTCCGCCCCCGACGCCCGGCGGGTCGCCGGGCTGGTCCGGACCGACGCGGGCTGGCGGGCCGCCTACGAACAGTTCCAGGCGGTCGACGAGGCGTTGGAGGGGGTGTCGGCCCCCCGGGCGGGTCGGCCCCTGGCGGATGAGATCGTCCGCGCGGCGCACCGCCGCAGGCTCGTTCGCCGGGTCATCCGCTTCGCCGCCCCCGTGGCCGCCGCCGCCGCGGTCCTCCTGGCCGTCTGGCTGGCGAGGCAGCCGGCCGGGCCCCAGCCGGTCCAGCCTCAAGAGCGGCTGACATCCATCGAGAAGCAGTTTGCAGGGAACCTCCCCGGCGTGCCCCCCCAGGAGTGGTTCCTGGTCTTGAAGCTCCCGATGTTCGAGAACCTGCCGGAGATCGAGACCTACCAGCAGGTCCGCGACGTGGCGGACGAGGCGACGCTCGCCGCCCTCGCCGGCCTCGAAGAAGACAAGGACATGTAGGCGCGATGCCGAAGAAGACGCACATCCTGATCGCCGCCCTCGCAGCCGTGATCCTGCCGGCCGGCGCCGGCGCCGCCAAGGACCCCGCCGCCAGCCGGGCCAGGCAACTGCTCCTCAAGCAGGCCCTCGACAAGCACACCCCCGAGTCGCTGGCGGCCACGCTTAGCCGGAACAGGAAGACCCTGGGCGAGCTCACGCCCGAGCAGCTCCGCGAGCTCCGCCGGCGGTACTACGCCTTTCTGAAACAGGACCCCGCCCGGCAGGTGGAGCTGATCAAGGCGGCCGAGGAATTCCTCAAGCTCTCCGACCGGCAGAAGGAAGAGTACCGTCGAAGGCAGGAGTGGCTGCGGAAGGTCGTCTCCTCGTTGACGCCCAAGCAGCGCGACCAGCTCAAGAAGCTCACCCCGGGCGAGCGCGCCCAGCGCCTGCTGGAACTCAAGGCCAAGCTGGTGGGCACCCAACCGGCCGAAAAGCCCGCCACCAAACCCGCCCGCACCGCCCCGGCCAAGTGAGGCCGCAGGCCCCCGCGGATTGCCCCCCCGGTGAGGACCGCGCGCGACACTGCCAAGACACGCCGATCGGTCATTCGCAGCGCACGTGGCAGAGCCCCTCGTCGGCGGCGTGCTGGGCCAGCAGCGTTCGCCTGGCCGAATCGAGCACGGTCCGGGTGTCCAGGCCCCCCTCGGCGGGCGGCCGGCCACGAACCTCGCAGAGGAAGTCCTCGAAGTACCCGCCGGGTCGGTCGTCGGCGGGGGCGGCGCGGGCGGGCGAATCGCCGGTGCCGGCCCAGAGCGTCACGCCGTCGGCCTTGGAGGCCGTCTCCGCCAGCCCCTCGCCGCCGTGGACCGTGAACCGCCAGTAGCACGGCACGTTGTAGGCGAAGCTGTCGGGTGTCAGGTAGGACACGTCGCCGAGCACGCCGCCGTCGTTGTCCAGGCGGAGCATCACCTGTGCCCCGTCCTGGAAGAAGCCCACCTGCTTCAGGCGGGCGTTCCACGCGCGGGCGGCGACGACCTCGACGATCCGCCTTCCGGTGGCCCAGGGGATGCAGTCCACGGCGTGGACGGCCAGATCGTTGATGGTCCCGCCGTGCTTTCCCCGCTGGAAGTACCACTGCGGGCGGGAGCCCCACGCCAGCGGGTGCTGGCCCTGGAAGTCGATGGTGTGGACCTCGCCGATCCGCCCGGAGCGGACGACCTCGCGGAGGGCGCGGAAGTTGCCCCCGTCGCGGAGGTTCAACTGGCAGCCGACGGCGAGGCCCCCCGCCCGGGACAGTTCGGCGGCGCGGTCGAGCTCCGCCAGGCTGGTGCAGAGGGGCTTGTCGGAGATGACGTGCCAGCCGGCCTCCAGGGCGCGGAGGAGCAG
>CAZNSB010000363.1:5179-5559 GCA_964575155.1 uncultured Planctomycetaceae bacterium
GCCGGAACATCTCGTCGCACCCGGCGTGCGTCAGGTCCACCGCCCCGCCGGCGGTGAGTTCCCCCCGCGTCCGTTCGTCCTCCTCGCAGGCGGCGACCACCTCCACGTCGTCCCGCCGCCGGGAGGAACGGTACACGTCGACGATGTGCCCGTGCCGAAATCCCGCAAACGCAATCCGCAGCTTCATCCCTTTCCTTTCCCGTCCGGATGCCCCGGCGCCGCCCCGGCCGGCTCAGTCAACACGTATCGCAGCATCACGTCGGGGCCGATCTGCTCGACCTGCGGGGCCGGGAGCCTCAGGGCCTGATCGACGGTATCGATGTCCTCCCACTCGATCGGCCCGAGGCTGCCCCGCCCGCCCATGAGGCATGGGGCGACGA
>CAZNSB010000364.1:0-5534 GCA_964575155.1 uncultured Planctomycetaceae bacterium
GGCCATCTCAACCCCGGATCGGCCTGCTCCGGGTCCTGCGGAACACCAGGGCAGTCAGAAGGATGACTGCTGCGAATACGGACACCAGTGCGACAAGAACGTTTCGCAGCAAATCGCTTGCGGCTTCTCGCCTCGACCCGGACCCGCCGCGAGCATCCGGCGGGGATCCGTAGCCTTCGATGGCCTGCTCTCCCGGCAGCGGACGCCATCCGGCGTCTGCGCGGGCAAGCTGCGCCTGCGCGGATCCGCTCTCGGCCGCCGGCGCGGGCAGCCCGATCAGGGGGGGCAATTCCGGATTACTGATCAGGCTGTCGCCTGCGGCGGCTTCCCAATCCGCCGCGATCAGCAGGTCGGTGCCGGGGTTCTGGTCCTTGACCATACAGGAACACGGCCCGACGAGGAACTCGCATGACTCGGCGATGTTATCGGCGTTGATGCCCTTCCCCACCAGCCCCCACAGCGCCCGGCCCCTGCCGAAGACCGGGAAAGCCATCGGCTGGGAGGCATATTTTTCTTGGGCCAGCTCCGGCTCGCCGCGCACGAGCATGTTCACCAGCACCTTTTCTGCCGGATCCGTGCGGGACACACGGAGCAGCGAGAAAGCAATCGTCACCTTGACGGAAGGGGGCGGCCCGTACATGCCCTCTTCCTCGTCCTCAGGCGCGTCCTCAACGTCCGATTCCGCCTCGGCAATTCTGTCCCGTGATTTCTTCAGCTCCTTTTCCAGCAGGGCGGCCGCCGCCTCGTCTTTGGCCCGGTCACCACTTTCCAGCAAGACCCAGACGACCGAGTCTCCGGCGGCAATGCGCTTGGCGATTTTCGACCGGACCGGCGAGTCAACCAGGCCCTTCGCCGCGGACATGCTCAGCCGCCCTGCCCAAACGGCCTGAGCCGGATCCGCGCGAAAATGCTCAGGATAGCGCAGAACGACCCACGGCAGCTCCGGATACCGCAGCCCGGCCCAGGTCGATCCAATGCGGCCGTGGGCCTGCCAGAAAAGCCTCTGCATGGCTGCGTCGGGCTCATCGGCCAGGTCGACGGTGCGGACCTCGCAGTTGGCCGGCGCCTGCTCGACCGCAGCCCGTTTCTCGATCTGCTGGACCACGGCCCGATCGGCCTGGGCCAGCTCGCCCCAGTGGAAGACGACGATCTCGTAAGCGTACGACTCCCATCGCTCCAGGGCGTAGCGGAATACGGGGATGTTGCACGCCCAGACCGCCCCGGCCCAGCAGAGCACCCAGCCGGCCAACGCAAGTCGCGGCAAAGCTTTTCCTGCACCTCGAAGCATGTCGGTCGTCCAACTGTCCGTCGAATCCGTCCGTGTATTATCCCAGATTCCTCGTCAGAACGCCAATAAAAGCACATGTCCTATCATAATGTCCCGAGGGCCGTCGGTGACGACGGAACCGCTCACGGCCCCTCGGCGATGACCTCGATGGCACTGATGATGGGCAGGCCGGCCGGGGCTGCCTGCCCGTCGTTGGGAGCCAGTTGCAGCTTCAATTCCTTTCCGGCACGGACGCCCTTGAACTCCTTCACGACGGCCCGGTCGGGCCCGCCGGCCTCCTTGACGATGTCGAAGTCCTTGAGCGCCCGCTTGCCCTGAAGGGAAACACTGAACACACGCCTGCCCGGCGGGTGCTTCCTGGGCTCGGCGAAGTGCAGTCTCACGGTGTATTCTCGGCCGGGCTTGTCCTTTTCGGCCACCGGAATCCTGCATCGCCACAGGCCGGTGCAGCCGGAGGCGTAGATCCACGGGACCTCCGCACCGCCCACCGTCAGGAAATCAGCGTTGCGGCAAAAGAACTCCCCACCGTCATACAACTGCGCAGCGATGTCGAGCCCGAGCACGAGTCGCTGCCTGTTCAAACTCCCCCCCGGCCGCGGATACGCCAGCCACAGCGTGCCCTTTGCATCCTTGCGGTCGCCCGGCGCGCCGAAATTGAGGGCCAGGTGCTTCACGGGCGTCAAGGAGCCGGCGGCACTGAACTGGCCCCATACGCGGTTGACCTTCCTCGGCTGGAGGACGACGGTGCACATGAGGGAATAAGGGCAGACGCACCCGGAAGAGGCCTCGGGCATCAGCACCAGCCCGTTGGCGGGGATGCAGTTGATCCAGCATCCCGGGCGCTGAGCGCCGAAATGGGCGGTTCCGTAATCGCCGATGAGATCGTAGTACGCGGTCACGTCAGACCGGAAGAACAGCGCGTGGGGTCCGGCGGCGATGTTTCCGCAGTGGTGGCCCGGGCGCGACATCTGCCACTTGGTCATGGCCCCGGTCACCGGGTGGGCACGCTGGATGTCTGCGCCGGTCCTCAGGTCGCAGGCCCACGGTTCAGCGACGATCTGGTCGCCGACGATCAGCGGCCGGCTGCGATAGCCCTTGCGAGCGGACCACAGCGGCCGGCCGTCACTGCCCGCCAGCGCGATCAGGCTCCGCCGCGAGAACTCGCCGGCGAGAAACTCCCTCCAGAAATGCCCGTTCCACGGCTGTCCGCAGAGGACAAGGACGTTCTTGGCATACATCATTGTCAGGTCGCCGCCGCTCTTGCCGACCTTGACGCAGTCGGAGACGTATTGCGGGCGTTCCCACAGCTTCCGTCCGGTCTGGGCGTCGAGGGCAATGACAAGTCGCACGTCGGGCCCCATGGGCTCGCCGAGGCGGTCCAGCCTCGGCTTGTGGGTGACGCCTTGGAGGGCCTGCTCGCGCTGCGGCTCAGTGACCTCGCGATCGACGAGGAACAGCCGCCCGTCTCCGATGCATACGGTCATCAGCATGATCTGCTTGCCGTGGTAGACCCACCGCGGCTTGCCGGTCTCGACGTCCAACGCGAAGACGCTGCGCCCGGCGCGAATCCCGTGCCGCCACTCTTTGCCGCTCTCCAACCGCACCGGTTTGCCGATGCTGCCGTAGAGCAGGCCGCCCGCCCGCGCCACGTATCCCCAGCGGCGCGGCCCCTCTTCCCGAGCGGGCGGGAGTGCGTAGATTTTGAGCGTTTTTCCGGTGGCGGCGTCAAGGCGGATGCAGCGGTCGCGGACGGCGATGAAGAGGCTACGGGCGTCGGCGACGAGGTTGGAGCAGCCCCAACTCATCTCCAGGCGGGGGAGCCGGGGTATGTTCCGTTCCCACAGCTTCAGCCCGTTGTACGCGTCGTAGGCCATGATGACGTTCTCGCCCTGGACGAACATCCGTCCGCCGAAGGCCAGCGGCGCGGTGTTGCGAGCGTGCCGGCTGGGCATCCGCCCGGGACCGGGCCGGCCGTACCACAGGACGCCGATCGGCCCGCGGACGAGCCGGTCGTCGCTGCAGGCCGTGTTCCCCGACTCGGCGTACTGGTGGGTCCAACTGCCGGCGCCGGGCAGCGGCCCCCGAGTGATCTTCGCCCAACCCTCCTGTACGGTGATCTCCGTGCTCGTCTCGCCAAGGGCGGCGAGTTTCTTCCGCAGCCGGTGGAGCCAGTCCTGCAAGTTCGAGCGAGCGGCCGCGGCGGGCGGGCAGCGGGCATACGCAACGCCGCCGCACGGCTTCAGCATCCTCAGGAGCTCTTCGGCCGGAGTTGACGGGCCGCCTTCACAAACGATCAGGTTTGCGGAGTAATCAGAAAAGGGCAGGGCCTCGAGTCGGCCCTGCACTACGACCACCTTGGCGCCGTATACGCCTGCGGCCGACAGGGCCTTTCGGGCTGCGGCCGCCTTGTTGGCGTCCGGCTCGACCATGTAGATCATCAGGTCGGTGCGTTTGGCCAGCGCATGCGCCAGCCGGCCGGTGCCCTCGCCCAAGACCAGCGCGTAGCCCCGGCGCACGCCGCTGTCGGCGATGATGCTCTGAGCGGAACCGATGCAGGACCTGGTCCGCTCGTCCTTGGCGAACGGGTCGGCCACGATCCCGGGCGCGACCTTTCGGCCGGCGCCTTTCGCACCCGGCAGGAAGCAGTGGATGCTGCCGGTATCGGTGCTGACCAGCAGCCGGCCGTTGGCAACGGCAAGGCCGCGGGCCTTCCCCTCGACCTTCGCTGACCAGAGGTCTTTGCCCGTGGCTGCGTCCAAGGCCAGCACCACATCCTTGCCGCCGACCCAGACGACCCCGGGGGTCAGAGCGATGGCGTCGGAGCAGGTGCAAGGGCGCCGCCACTTGCCCGTCAAGACCAGCTTTTCCTGTATCTCCTTTTCGATTCCAGGGATACGCTTCTCAAATGCCTCCAGCCGACGCCGGAGGTGCTCCCTGGTCTTGACGAGCCGGCGGAGTCTGTCCCGTTCCCTTTTCATCTTCTGAAGAGTCGCAACCCGGGCCGCCAACGCCAACTCAGTCTTCGTCGAAATCCATGTCTTCCGGTCTTCGCAGGCGGCCTTTTCGCCGGTGAGCAGGTACACGCTGTCGCCGGCAACGATCAACTGGCGAGGTCCGGTGCTCGGAAACGCCGCCGGCAGCCCCTCGGTGAAGGCCAGCTTGCCGTCGCTCTCGCGAACGGCAACGATCTGCTCGGTGCCGTTGAACAGCAGATCGCCGGCCAGCAGGCTGTACGTCCCGCCGAACAGACCGATGGTCCGCCAACTGAAGGTGCGGTGGAACAGGAGCCGTCCGTCGGTGCGGCTGAAGGCGGCGGGCGTGGTTCGCCCGGAGGACACGAACAGCCTTTGCTTCGACGCGAGCATGTAGCCCTGGGGGGATATCCGCCCCAGGCCGCCGCGGCCGTAGGTGTCGTTCCTCCACAGCGACTCGCCGCTCTTGGCATTGACTGCGTACAGGTACAATCCCTCGGCGGGAAAGACGCCGGCGCCGAAGTAGGCCACCCCGCCGTCCACGAGCACGCCGGTGCGGACCGGCCAGACGGAGATCATCTTCCCATTGCCGAGCAGCCTCGCGGGCGACGGGGCGGCTGTGAACTTCCAGACCACGCGCCCGTCGGCCGCCCCGAGGCAGTAAACGCACCCGTCATCAGAGCCGACGTACACCCTGCCCTGCCACACCGTCGGTGCCAGCCGGACCGGGCCCTCGGTGTAGAACTCCCACGCGACCTGGCCTGTCCTCGCGTCGAGGGCGTAGACCTTGCCGTCGGACGATGAGCCGAAGTACACGCGGTCGCCGACGGCGGCAACGTGGAAGGCGTCGTCGAAGCGCATCCGCGGCAGCTCCAGGTGCTCCTCGACCGGCTTGGGCTGCGGATCGCCCCAGGCGTGCGCGGGCGGGTGTGTGGGGGTGAAGACCCACTCGGGGGAAAGCGGCGGATTCAGCGGTTCCGTCGAGGCACCGCTCCGTCGGTTGTCGTGGCGATACGTGGGCCAGTCCGCCGCAACGGAAACGTCAGAGCCGACCCAAAGCACACACAGCACACTGAGAAGCAAATACGGACGTTTCACTTTTTCTCCTTCTCCCGGCTGGAACCATTTTTCCCTGCGGCCGCCCCCGTCGGGCGATGCCTCCTACCGCACAAGAATAGTTTACCGTCGCGTGTAGAGACGCACAACAAGCCGTTGGAACCGGGTGTCGAACCCGAATAGTAATGTCCGGTCTTAACCAGATAAGAATGTCCGCT
>CAZNSB010000365.1:0-5530 GCA_964575155.1 uncultured Planctomycetaceae bacterium
GCCTGGAAGCGGCCGAGGCCGCGCAGGCGAAAGCGGCGGCCGAGCCCGCCGCGGCCCCGTCCTCCTGGCCGGAGGCGTTCCTCCGCAACGACCTGCCACCCCTGAACCCGCAGTACACGTTCGAGAACTTCGTCACGGGCCCGTGCAACCGGATGGCCCACGCGGCGGCGATGGCCATCAGCGACCTGCCCGGTCGGGCCTACAACCCCCTGTTCATCCACGCCGCCGTCGGGCTCGGCAAGAGCCACCTCATGCAGGCCATTTGCCACAAGATGATGAGCATGCGGCCGGACGTTCCCATGATGTACATCTCGTGCGAGGACTTCGTCAACCAGTTCATCGGGGCGATCGAGCACGGGCAGGTGGAGAGTTTCCGGTACCGGTTCCGGTGCCTGGACGTTCTGGTGATCGACGACATCCACTTCCTGGCCGACAAGGACCGGACCCAGGAGGAGTTCTTCCACACGTTCAACACCCTGTACCAGGCCCAGAAGCAGGTGGTGCTCTCGAGCGACTCGCCGCCCCACGAGATTCCCAGCACCGAGGAGCGGCTGGTCAGCCGATTCAAGTGGGGCCTGGTGGCCCGGATCGACCGGCCGAGTTACGAGACGCGGGTAGCCATCGTCCGCAAGAAGGCACGCCTGCGCGGGCGCGACCTGCCGGAGGACGTCGTCCAGTACATCGCCTCCGCCGTCGATACGAACAACCGGGAACTCGAAGGCGCCGTGGTCCGCGTACTCGGGTTCGCGTCGCTGTCGAACCGCGAGATCACAATGGACCTGGCGAAGGAGGCCCTGCGCGACCTGGTCCATGAACGCAGCAGGATTATCACCATCCAGGACATCAGCGATGCGGTGCTGGAGCGGTACAACGCCCGGCTCTCGGATCTCCAAAGCAAACGGCGCGTCCAGTCGATCGCGCTGCCGCGGCAGATCTCGATGTACCTGGCGCGCCGGCTGACCAACCACAGCCTCGAGGAGATCGGCGCCTTCTTCGGCGGCCGCGACCACACCACGGTCCTCCACGCGGAACGCAAAATCCGGAAGGCCATCGCCCACGACCCGGGGTTCCGGGGCGTCGTTGAAACCATCGAACGCCAAATCCTCAAGGAGTAATCCGCATGAAAAACCGGTGGCGCACACGTGGCGCGGAAGGCAACGTTTGACACGTTCTTCAGCCGCCTCCTGTGCGCCACACGAAGCGCCGCCGATTAACACGCTGCACTTAACATGTTTTCCACACCGCGCCGAAAGGCAACGGCATCATAACCTCCTGAAAAACAAGCCGTTACGGCAACACCCGAACGCTCAGCACGTTCTGCACACCGCTTATGACGATGATGACTGGTTGTTACTCAATCAGTAATAAAACCGTGCCTCAGGCACAGGAGGACTTCGCATGAAAACCGTTTGCGACCGTGCAACCTTGACCCGCGGGGTGCAGGTGGCTTCGGGTGTCGTGGCGCCAAGGAGCCCCAAGCCGGCGCTCGGTTGCATCAAGATGGAGGCCCAGCAGGAGGCGATCATCTTGCTGGCTACCGACCTGGAGGTGGGTATCCGCATCCGGCTCGACAAGATGGAGGTGAGCGAACCGGGTATCGGCCTGGTGCCGGCCGACCGTTTCCACGCCATCCTGCGGGAACTGGAGGAGGATACGATCTCGATCTCGTGCACCGAGCAGGAAACCACGATCGAGGCGCCGAACGCCCATTTTACGGTCCTCGGGGATAATCCGGAGGACTTTCCCCAGGTGCCGGAGTTCCCGGAGACCGGGGCCTTTGAAATAGCCGCCGACGAACTCCTGTCGCTGACCGAACGCACCCTCTTTGCCACCGCCAAGGAGAACACCCGCTACGCCCTCAATGGCGTCCTGTGGGAGGTAGAGGGCAAGGACGTGACGCTCGTGTCGACCGACGGCCGTCGGCTGAGCCTGGCGCGCGGCAAATGCAGCGGCGGGCCGGAGGAAAAGGTGTCGGCCATCGTGCCGAGCAAGGCCATGCAGTTGATCCAGCGGTGCCTGGGCGACGTGGCGGAGGCCAAGGAACCTGCCCGAGTCGTCCTGGGTGAGAAGGAGATTCTCCTGGCGGCTCCGCCCGTCGACGGGGCCAGCCGCACCGTCTACTCGCGCCTGGTGGACGGCCACTTTCCGAAGTACGAGGACGTCATCCCGAAGGAATTCGACAAGAAGGCCACACTCAGCACGGGCGGGTTCCTGGCGTCGGTGCGGAAGGCGGCCCTGCTGACGAACGAGGAATCGCGCGGCGTGACCCTGAAATTCTCCGCCGGCGAACTCGTCATCACCAGCCGCACCCCCGAGATGGGCGAGGCCGAGATCCGCATGGCCGCCCAGTACGAGGGCGAGGACCTCGAGATCGGTTTCAATCCCGTTTACCTCATGGACGCCGCCAAGGTCGTCGACGCCGACGAGGTCACCCTCTCCTTGAAGAGCGCGAGTAAGCCCGGCGTCCTGACCGAGGGCAAGCACTTCACGCACGTCATCATGCCCGTCAGTATCGTGTGAGTGCCGCCGGCGTTGTGCAGCGCTGTCATTCTGAGGAGCCCGAAGGGCGAGTCCCGGCGCGCCGGGATCGCCCTGGCCGTTGGCGGTTGGCGAACGCGCGGACGATGTGCGATCTGTCATCCCGAGCGAGTCCCGGCGCGCCGGGACGAGTCGAGGGATCTCGCCGTGGCCGTCGCCGTTTAGAGGCTATTTGAGAACCTGCGGGTGGCATGGCCACGCTTGCGTGGCCATGGTGCATACCAGGACGCATGGCCACCCAACGGCGGGTGGCCATGCCACCCGGCGATTGGGCCATCCCGGCATTCGGGTTTTGAAAGAGCCTCTTCGCCGCGCGCTGTCATCCCGAGCGAGTCCCGGCGCGCCGGGATCGCCGTGCATAAGGTCGTTACCCATGCCCCTCGGCCGCAAAGAGGCGTCCGACTTCCGCCCCGTCCGGGCGGAGCGCGTCGGCGACGTGGCCCAGCGCTGGGCCGCCCGGAGCGGCCTCTTGCGCATCTCGGACCGCGAGCGCGTCTGGACCGCCTGGGAGCGGCACCTCGGCGCCCACGCCGCCCACACCCGGCTGGAGTCGCTTCGCGGGCACGTAGCCACGTTCGTCGTCGACTCCAGCGCCCTGCTGGCCGAACTCAACAACTTCCGCAAACCCGAACTCCTGGCCATGCTTCAGGAGGACGTGCCGTCCTGCTTCGTCGGCGACCTCCACTTCCGGCTCCAGAAGGACGGCCTTCGCCGCAGAGAGCGCTGAGCACGCAGAGGACGGCGGAGGGATGAGGGGAACGGCAACCGCCTGAACCGCACGGTAGGCCCCGGCGTGCCGCGGCAGAGGTCTGTCATCCCGAGCGAGTCCCGGCGCGCCGGGACGAGCCGAGGGGTTTCGCCGTGTGACGGTTTTGCATTGGCATCGGCCCGGCGGCGGCCACGAAACCTGACCGCGGACCAAGGACCAAGGACAACGGACGAAGGACAAACAGTAGCCTTGAACGCAGAGGACGCCGAGAACGCAGTGCTAAAAGTCAACAGGGACTTGTTTCACAGGCCATTCTTGGTACACATAGTCGCAAGGGCCTTTAGTCAACGTGGCCTCGAAGTGCCCGGAGCGTGGCGGGGCACCCTTTGATGACACTCGCGAGCCTACTTGAACAACTTGGTTACGAGCAGTCCGAGAGTTTCCTGCGCCAGGAAGCCGGCCATTTCAACCGCGCCGTGGATTACGGGCATCTCTTCCGTAAGGCCTCCGACGACCCGTGCCGATTGCGTGGTGTGTACGCGCTGAGAGAAAGCCAGAATGCCCCCGCAATCCCCCTCGTTTACGTCTGCGACGTTCCATGTGAAGCCGATGCTGGGGAAGTGCATCGGCTGGTCTGGAACCAGGACACGGTCCCTTTCCTTATTGTCAACAGTCCGGAAACCGTCCGTGTCTACCCGGGTTTCTGTCGCAAGCCGGCTTATGGCACGGACCGCACAGCGGACCGGGTTGTCCGCGCTTTCCGTGACGCTGATCTGGCGAGAATCGTCGACACGCTTGGCGCGAGCGCGATAGATAGCGGACGCACGTGGAAGGCCTGGGGTGAATACGCTGCGGTGAAGCAAAGGCTGAACAGGCGGCTTCTGAACAACCTCAAGAAACTGGACAATTGGCTCCAAGGACGCGCGGGCCTCTCCCGGCCTTTTTCTCACGCCCTAATCGGCAAGTACATATTTCTGCACTACCTCCGCGACAGACAGATTCTCTCGGATGAGAAGATGAGAACATTCGGAATACCTAAGGCCGAGGTCTTTGGTCGCAACGCAACCATCGAAGGGCTACGGGCGCTACAAGGTAAACTCGATGAGTGGCTAAACGGCGAGGTGTTTCCGGTTGACTTTACGGCACGGCACGCCCCTCGCGCTGAGCACGTCTCAGCGGTCGCTGCGACGTTCGAAGGGCATGAGCCTGTCGGGGCCGGCCGGTGGCAACTCCACCTCGACTTCAAGGCCTACGATTTCTCGTACATCCCAATCGAAACGCTTTCGATGGTGTACGAGCAGTTTCTTCATGGCTCCGCGAGACGAAGGGCCGGCACGCGCGGTAGGTCGGCTGGAGCATACTACACGCCGATTCCGGTGGTCAACTTCATGTTGTCGGAATTGGAGGAGCACAAGCCTCTTACGGTAGGCATGCGCGTCTTCGACCCCGCATGCGGTTCCGGCGCGTTTCTCGTCCAGGCGTACAGGCGCCTCATCGAAAAGGAGTTTCCGCCAGCCAAAGGTCACGCGCGCCCGTCCGATCTCCGCGACCTAGTTGAGAAGCATTTCTTCGGGTTGGATACCGAAGAGGACGCCTGCGGCGTTGCCAGGTTGAGTCTCATACTGACACTTCTGGATTACGTCTGGCCCCCGGACCTCGAGACTCGCAAGCCAGGTCCTAATCCGCGGCTCCCCAATCTCCAGCGGAACATCTTACAAGGCAATTTCTTCGACGATGATGGGGAGTGGCGGCAAATATTCGCCCAAAAGAAGGCCGACTGGATTATCGGTAACCCGCCATGGAAGCAACTCACGGGCGGCAACCTGCGCGAAGAGGACAAGCCTGTTCTTGACTGGATACTGGCGGAGAAGAACCGTCGACCGGTGGGCAACCACCAAATGGCCCGCGCCTTTGCCTGGCGCGTGGGGGAATACGTCGACGACGATGGGGAGATTGCCCTCTTTCTGCCCGCGATGACACTTCACGAAAATGCTGCGGCGGACTTCCGCTCAACGTTTTTCCAGAAGATGTCAGTCCGTACAATAGCGGATTTTTCGAACCTGCGCTGGGTTATTTCGGGTGCCCGGTTCACCGCTCCCGCTGCCGCCTTCTTGTACAGGCCGCGCAGGTCTAACGAGGAGCCCTCGGCCTACGAGTCTATCCGACTGTACTCCCCCCTCTTTGCCAACCAAGAGGCTGCGCGGGCGATCGCGCAGGGCACCCGAACCGAAATCTGGTGCCTCGTGGTTAATGCTAGCGAAATTAGCGACATTGCCTTAAGTG
>CAZNSB010000366.1:0-5520 GCA_964575155.1 uncultured Planctomycetaceae bacterium
GGGTCCGCTCGATGTACTGCTCGAGGACGTTGACGAAGTCGCTGACGCGGTCCTCGTACCCGGCGGGCATGGCGGCCTTGAGGACCTGGCGGAGGATGACGCGCTCGGGGCACTGCGGATCGCGGGGCCTGGCGTACCCGCCGCGGATACCGGCCCGCGTGGCGTAGAAGTCCACCCAGAAGCTCTTGCCGGCGCCCAGCTCGGCCATCCGGTCGAACGTCGTCAGCCTGGGGTCGTAGTTCGGGCGCTTGCTCCGGTACCGCGAGCGGACCTTGACGGTGTAGAAGACGAAGCCCTTCTTGACGCCGGCGGCGAGGAGCTGCTCGATCTTCTTCATGTCCCGCTGGTGCGGGGGGGCGTCGCCGAGGAGGACGATGACCTTCCGCCCGGTCGGCCCGGACCAGCGGTACTTTCCGCAGGTCGTGGCGAGGGCGTCGTAGACGGCCTCGGGGATGTCCCCGCCGCCGGCGGCGGAGGCGTCGCGGAGGGCCTGGGCGACGGCCTGGGCCTGGGCGCTGAGCGGGACGGGCTTGACGACGTACGCATCGCCGCGGTCGCGGTAGAGGGTCACGCCGATGCGTGGCTCCCGGCTGATGACCTCGAAGGCCCGCATCATGCGGACCACGTCGCTTCGGATCCACCGGACGCACGCCCCCATGGAGCCGGTGCTGTCGATGACGAAGCCCACGTCGAGCTGCCTCAGGGAGAACTTCTCCAGCTCCAGGTCCTTTCGCCACTTCGGGTCGGCGGCGTCGGTGATCTTCTCCCCCGCCGCCAGCAGCGCGCCGCGGGGGGAGTAGTTGTTCGGCTCGAAGGCGACCTGCCGGGGTCGCGCCTTGGCGAGCCATTGCGACCACGCCGCCCGCGTCCGCCGCCACATCTCGGTCGAGCCGAGCTTCCAGAGGCTTCGGCTGACGGGCACGCCGCTGCCGAGGCCGCGGAGGACGTACTCCGCCCGCCAAGCCGAGTCCAGGCTCCCCATGGCGCCGATGAGGTGGCGGAGGAGGTCGGGGCTTTTCCAGCGCGCCAGCAGGGCCCTCATGGCGGCGAGGGTTCGGATATCGCCGGGCAGGAGGGAGTTGGTCCGGGCGAAGAGGGTCTGGAAGCGCTGCTTGTTCAGCGGCGTCGGGCCGCCGGCGCCCATCGCGTCGACCAGGCCGACGCGGAGGTCGCCTCGCAGTTGCTTATGCCCGGCCAGGTCGAAGCCGGCGCGGACCCACTGGGTCCGCTGGACGGGCGTCAGCCGCTGCTGGCGGGCGTGGACGGCCTCCCAGGCATAGACGCGGACCAGCGGGGCCGTGTCCCGCAGCATGACGTGGATGAGCTTGGCGGTGGCGCGGGGGTCGTCCAGCCGGGCCAGGCTGACCACCACCATCGACCTCGCCACCGGGTCGCGGGTCCTGAGGTACTTCCCGTAGAGGTCGAGGTAGTAGGTGGCGGTCCGCTCGATGAGCTCGGGCGTCTGCGACCGCTTGGCGGGTCGGGTGGCGGTCGCGGTCGAGGCCGGCGTCGCGGCGGGCTCGGCGGCCGCCGCCGCCAACACCGCAGGCAGACACCCCACCGCAAGCCAACCCGACAAGAGGCGTCTCATCGCCGATGCTCCTGGTGGCTCCCCGCGCAATCGCGGCGCCAACTGTGATTATATCCGCAACGCGCGGATCGGGCGAGGGGGGTTTCGGCTCGCGCCCGCGCGGGACGGGATGCGCCATCGCGCCCGTCCCCGCGACCGCAGTCGCGGGGCTTGGCCGCTACGTCGGGCGGGGCCGCTACCGATACGGCAGCGGCTTGGGGTCCAGGAGCTCGAGGAGGGGGTCCTTGATCGCCCAGGCGTGGAAGTAGTTGCCCCGCGGCGAATAGTGCCCGATGTAGTATTGGCTGAGGTAGTCGTCCACGTCGATGCGGTGTCTGGCGTAATCGCGCACGTGGGCCTCGCGCAGGTCCACCACGCCGAAGGCCTTGGTCTTCAGGTAGTCCACGAAGGTCCGGTCCCACCACGGCCGGCCGGTGAGGGCCTCGCGGACCGCCCCGGTGCCGTGGGAAAGCACGATCAGCACGCGCTTGTGCGTCTCGGCGGCGAACCGCTCCAGCCAGTCGATCACGCGGCAGCTCGAGAACAGGGCGGCCCGGGTGTGGGCGTCTTTGAGTTGGCGGACGCGATCGTCCTCGTCGCCGCCGGGGCGGTCCAGCCCGAAGCTGACCGGCACCGACATCGGCTCGTCGACGGCCCCGGCGCCGGCGGTGCGGGTCGCCAGCACCGTCTGGAGGACGGGGTCGTCGGCGAAGGTCTTCTCGGCGTAGTCGAGGTCCGCCAGGTGGACGACCTCCTCCGCCCGCCGGCAGGGGTTGGGCATTTCCGTGCATTGGCGCTTCGCGAGGTCGACGCGAAGGTGCGGCAGCGTGTAGCCGCACTGCGTCTTTCGCCCGAACCGGATGGCCCGCCAAGCGTCCAGGCTGCGATAGTGGTCGTCGTCCCAGATGTTGAAGACGATGCACTCGGCGGGGCGGGCCCTCTCGATGAGGAGCATTCGCAGGTACGCCTGGTAGACGCTGTACCCGCCGACGCCGTAGTTCTCGATCGGCTCGCGGAGGTGGGCGGCGAGGTACTCCTGCCAAGTCTCGCCGTCGCTGACCTGGTCGCAGTGGGTGAAGCTGTCGCCGTAGCTGTGGATGCGGCAGGGGAGGCCGGCGGCGTTGGTCTTCTTCCGCGCGCCGCATTCCTCGTAGTGGTAGAAGGTCCGCGATCCGTCCACGCCGTCCTCGCGCACCGAGTCCTTCAGCACCCACCCCAGCTCGGGCGAGAAGGTCCACCCCAGGTTGTTCGCGACGGGATCGGCCTTTACTTCCGGACAGACAAAGGCCTTGACCTCTTCCTCGGTCCTGACCACGTTCTTGAGATACTCGCGCGCGTTCACGCCGGTGTTCTCCTTGTGCGTTGGCTTCGGGGCAGGCGCCCGGCCCGCAATCTCAACGCTACCTCGACGAAGGGCCGGCTTCAAGCCCGGCGGACGCCTCCACCAGCCGGTTGACGCCGCCGGCCGCGAGCCGATAATTGGTCCCTCGAAAGCCCCGCCGACGCAGACAAGGGGACAAGATGACAGCGCGGACGCCTGTGCTCGCGGTTTGCGGGATCAGCCTGCTGCTGGGCGCTCCGGCGGCCGGCGCCCAGCGGGCGGCCGACAGGACGCTCGAAGGGCTCAGGGCGGAGCTGAAATCGAAGGACGCCTCGGTCCGTGCCGAGGCCGCCCGCATGCTGGGCCTGCTCGGGCGGCACGCGGTCGCGGCGGCGCCGGAGCTCGTCCAAGCCCTTCAGGACCCTAACCACCACGTGCGCATGACGGCGGCGTTTGCCCTTTCGCGGATGGGACCCGACGAGGTCAGGGCCGCCGCCCTGATCCGGGCCCTCGAGGACGACGCCCCGCTGGTCCGAGCCATGTCGGCCGAAGGCCTCGGCAAGGTCGGTCGGGGCAGGAAGGGCGTCGCCGAGGCGCTGCTCCGTATGCTCAAGGACGAGCACGGCGACGTCCGCCGGGGCGGCGTCATCGGGCTGGGCGACCTCGGCGAGGCCGACGAGCGAGTGCTGGCGGCCCTGAGAGCCGCCCTGGCCTCGGATGCCGATCGCGACGTCCGCATTGACGCGGCCCAGGCGCTGGGGCGCATCGGTCGCGGCGCGGAGGGGACCATCCCCGCGCTGCTGCGGGCGCTGAGGGACCCCAACGGGTACGTGCGCTACCACGCCGCGCAGGCCTTGGCGGCCATCGGCCCGAAGGTCACTCCGGTGCTTATCAAGGCTCTGGATGACAGGGACGCTACCGTTCGCGTCGCGGCCGCGCGGTCCCTGACAAAGCTCGGTCCGGCGGGCGCCAAGGCCGTTGCCGCGCTCTCGCGCCGTCTGAAAGACACCGACGCGGACGTCCGCGCGGCGGCGGCCTGGGCCTTGGCGGCCGTGGGGCCGGAATCCGACGCCGTCGTCGCCGCGCTGTCGGGCGCGTTGACCGATCCCGACCGCCACGTCCGCACCGCCGTCTGCGGCGCCCTTGAGGAGATGGGCCCCAAGGCCCGAGCCGCCGCCCCCGGCGTCCTGAAGCTCATGGATGACGAGGATTGGGGCGTGCAGCAGGTGGCGGCCACGGCCCTGGGCGGGATGCGGTGGGCCAGGCCCGAGGTCGCCGCCGCGCTGACCAAGGCGCTCCGGAGCCCCCACGTCCAGGTCCGGATCGCCGCCGCGGAGGCCCTCGGCGAGATGCCGCAGCTCGCGGCGGCGGCCGTGGGCGACCTGATCGGCATCCTGAAGGGCGACCACCTGAGCAACGTGGCGCAGGCGGCCGCGGCGAGGACGCTGGGCAAGATCGGCCCGGCGGCGGCGCGTGCGGTTCCGGCCCTGGAAGCGGCTGCCCGCGGCGGCGACCCTTTCCTCCGCGAAGCCGCCACCCAGGCCCTGGGCGAGTTGAGGCGAAGAACAACGACCTCGCCGGCGACGCGCCCCGCCCGCGCGCCGGGGCCCTGAGGCGTTTCGGGCCGCCCCAAGGCAAGCAGGGTGGCGTGGTCCATGTTCTCCGCGGGCCGGCCGGGGCGGGGTCACAGCTCGGCGAGCTTCTGGGCGGTCTCGCGGGTGATGAGGGCGGAGATGACCTCGTCGAGGTCGCCGGCGAGGACGGACTGGAGGTTGAAGTTGGCCCCCTCCTGGCCGGCGCCCTTGAGCCGGTGGTCGGTGCAGCGGCTCTGGGGGAAGTTGTAGGTGCGGACGCGCTGGGAGCGGTCCCCGGAGCCGACCATGCTCTTTCGTGCGGCGGCCTGGTCGGCGGCCTGGGCGGCGCGGTGGTGCTCGAAGACCCTCCCGGCGAGGACGCGGCGGGCCTTGGCGCGGTTCTTGTGCTGGCTCTTCTCGTCGCGCATGCTCACCGTGATCCCCGTGGGCAGGTGCTCCAGCCGGATCGCCGAGGAGACCTTGTTGACGTTCTGCCCCCCGGGCCCGCCGGATCGGCTGACGTGCTCGACGACGTCGTTGGCCCAGTCGATCTCGACCTCGACGTCGTCGGGCTCGGGCAGGACGGCGACGGTGGCGGCGGAGGTGTGGATGCGTCCGGCGGCCTCGGTCTTGGGGACGCGCTGGACGCGGTGCCCCCCGGCCTCGTAGGAAAGGTGCTGGTAGACCCCCTCGCCGCGGACGTTGACGATGACCTCGCGGAAGCCCCCCAGGTTCGTCCCGCTCGCCGAGAGCACCTCCGTCTTCCACCCCTTCCGCTCGGCGTAGCGGGTGTACATGTTCAGGAGGTCGGCGACGAAGAGGGCGGCCTCGTCCCCGCCGGTGCCGGCGCGGACCTCCAGCAGCACGGAGTCCGCCTGCGCCTTCTCGGACATGACCAGGAGGCGGCTGATGTGCTCGATCAGCTCCTCGCTCTCGGCGGCGAGCTGGTGGCGCTCGGTGCGGGCCAGCTCCTTCAGCGGCTCCTCGGAGGCGGGGTCGTCGAGGATGGCCTCCGCCTGGCGGAGCTGCCCGGTGAGTTCGGTGTAGCGGCGGTA
>CAZNSB010000367.1:0-5506 GCA_964575155.1 uncultured Planctomycetaceae bacterium
GTACTCCAGCGCCCGCCGGGCCCGGAGGTTCTCGATTTCCGCCAGGGCCCGGTCCCTGCGCGCCTGCGCTTAACGATACGCCCTGTATACAGCGGCCAGGCCCTTCCGTCTCGGCGGCCTGGACGCCATGACCGCGTCCGCCAAATCAGCGAAACCCGTCTCCGGCGCGTTCAACAAGCTGTTCGAGACGGCGGCCTGCAACGTGTCTCTCGCCTTCCGCTCCGCCAGCCGAAAGTCTTCCGAGCCTTCCCAGTGCTCGCGTCGTGCCCGGAGCAGCGCCAGATCGGCCTGCGCGAGGTGTCCGGCTGCGCCCGGCGCTGCCAGTGGGCGAAGCGCCTCGACCACGTCAGCGACGAACCTCTGCTCTGCGCGCTGGCGGTCGGCTTCCAGGGCGGGGTCGGGCGGGGCCTGCGGGAAGGTGCTGAGGGCCCAGAGAAGGATGACTGCGCCCAGGATGAGCGTGCCGGCCTTGCGCAGGAACATCCATCCGCGCTCCCACGTGTGGATCAGGGCGCCCTTGAGCGTGGGCAGCCGGTAAGGGGGAAGCTCCATCACGAAGGGCGTGACCTCGCCTCGCAAGAGGGTGGACCGCAGCGCCCTCGCCGCAGCCACCGCCAGGCCGATGCCGATCAGGTAGATCAGCATCAGCCAGAGGGCCTGGTTGGTGACGTCCGCGAGGGCGAAGACGCTGAAGAGCACCCGCCGCGGAAAGAACGCCCCCAGGATCAGGATGTAGATGGGCAGCCTGGCGCTGCAACTGAACAGCGGCAGCACCATCATCGTCGTCAGCCGGTCACGCCGGCTCTCCAGTGTGCGGGTGGCCAGGATGCCCGGCACGGTGCAGCCGAAACCGATCAGCATGGGAATGAAGCTTCGCCCGTGCAGCCCGATCTTGTGCATCAGCCGGTCCATGACGAAGGCGGCCCGGGCCATGTAGCCGCTGTCCTCGAGCAGGGCGATGGCCATGAACAGCAGGAAGATGAGCGGCACGAACACGAGGACCGCCCCGACGCCCTCGATGAGGCCGTCGACGAGCAGGCTCCGCAGCGGGGCGTCGGCGCCCTTCGCCCAGAGCTGCGAGACGGCGGCGGCGAGGGCGTGCTTGCCGTGCTCGAGGACGTCGCTGAGCGGGTTTCCCAGCGAGAAGGTCAGTTGAAAGACCGCCAGCGTCAACAGCAGGAACAGGGGCAGCCCGACGAGGCGGTTGGTGACGACCGCGTCGATGCGGTCGGAAAGGAGGTGTCGGCTCTCGACGGAGGAGCGGACCGCCTCCTGGCAGGCGCCGGAGATGAACCCGTACCGCCGGTCCGCCAGGATGATCTCGGCGCTGTCCCCGCAGACGCTTCGGATGTGCTGTCTGGATTTTTCGGCCTCGGCCAGCAGGCCCTCGAGGTCCTCTTCGCCCATGACGGAGCGGAGTCTCTTGACGGCCTCCGGGTCATTCTCCAGGAGCTTGATGGCGACCCACCGCTCCCGGCCGGCACGGCGGCACTTCTGGGCGGCGAGGGAGGCGAGCTTGCGGATTTCCGGCTCCAGCTCGCGCCCGTACCTCCCCGGGCGCTGCCTGGCGACGGCCGATTCCGGGTCGCTCGCCACCGCCAGCGCCGCGTCCGTCAGCTCGCCAATGCCCACGCGCTTGTGCCCGACCGTCCGGACGATGGGCACGCCCAGCAGCCCGGTGAGGGTCTCCGTGTCGATCTGGAATCCCCGCGCCTTCGCCAGGTCCGACATGTTGAACGCCAGCACCAGCGGGGCCCCCAGCTCCATCAACTGCGTCGCCAGGTACAGGTTCCGCTCCAGGTTGGCCGAGTCCACAATGTCAATGACCGCGTCGGGCTTGTGGTCCAGGATGAAGTTCCGGGCGACGACCTCCTCGGGGGTGTAGGCGGTGAGGCTGTACGTTCCCGGCAGATCGACGACCTCCAGCAACCGGCCGGCGTGCCCGACGCGGGCGGTCTTCGTCTTCACCGTCACGCCGGGATAGTTGCCCACGTGGGCATGCCCGCCGGCGACGGCGTTGAAAATCGTGCTCTTGCCCGAGTTGGGATTCCCGGCCAGAGCGATCGTGAAACGAGTTCTGGTTTCCTCTTCCATCCGCAGGGCATCCCGGTCGGGCCGCCGCCCGCCCTGCTATTTCCCCCCCAGGCGAACGAGTATCCGCTCGACCAT
Organism: uncultured Planctomycetaceae bacterium; assembly: GCA_964575155.1. Lineage (GTDB taxonomy): Bacteria > Planctomycetota > Phycisphaerae > SM23-33 > SM23-33 > CAZNSB01. The sequence continues at coordinate 2,170 of CAZNSB010000367.1, forward strand.
TCCCCGCCCAAGCACCAGCCGAGTGCCCCGAACCGAAACGATGAAAGGTCCCGGGCCTTGATTCAGGACCACCATCCTCATGCCGGGGGTCACCCCCATCTCCGCCAGCCGATGCGTCAGCCCGTACCCGCCCTCGGCGACGGCCACGAACAGGACCGTCTGGCCCACCCGCGCCATCGACAGGGGCATCGGCGGCGTGTCCGGCGCTTCTTTTCTTCCAATGTCCATGTCTGCACCCGCCGGCGGGTCCGGCCCGCCGGCTCAGGCGGCGCCTTCTTCCGGGGGCTCATGAGCCCGGGCCTTCGTCCCGGCCGGGCCGGGGACGTCTTCCCGGCGCTCGCGCTGCCGGCAATAAGCCGAAAAACTCTCCATCCAGTCTTCTCCCTCGGGGGGAGACTCACCGAGAAACGCCACCAGCAGTCCCAGCCGGCGGAGAACCTGATCGTCCACGACGTGCTCCATCCGGCAGGCGTTGGCCTCGGCGGTCTCGGCATCCACGTTCAGCACGTTCCTGAGAAAACTGGCGAGGGCATCGTGCTTGTGGAGGATCTTCTCCGCCAGCACCTCACCCTCCCCCGTCAGCCGGACCAGCTCGTAAGGGTCATAGTGAACCAGCCCGACCTGGGCGAGCTGCTTCAGCGCCGCCGTCACCGAAGACATGCTGACGTCGGTGCGGGCAGCAATGTCGCGGACCCTCGCGGCCCCGGTCTGGCGGATGAGCATCAGCACCGCCTCCAGGTAATCCTCCAGCCGGCCGGTCAGTCCTGACGACCGTTGCACCATCCCTTATCCATCCGGGAAAAACCACAAACAAAGTTAGCTTACTCAAACATTCTGTCAGTATTATAATAACTCCTTCGGCCACGCTGCAAGAGGAACTTACAGATTTTTTGCAGGCCCGCGGGACGTGGACCTGCACCCTGCCAAACCGGCCCTGCGGGGGGCCCCACGCCCCCCACGCCAGCGAAGGAAGCCCGACCGGATGTGCCGGCCGGGCTCCTCCAAGGGGCTTTCCACCAGGGCTTTGCTTTGCGTTTGGCTACAGGCGGCGTCGCCTGAGCATCCCCACCCCGCCCAAGACCAGCACGCCCAGTGCCGCCGGTTCGGGGATGGCGCCGTCGATGTCCGGGTACACCTTGTTCTTGCCGATCTTGTTGGGCGAATCGTGGACGATGGGAATCTCCACGCCGCCGAAACCGTCGCCGCCGAACGCGCTGCCGGCGATCCGCAGCTCGTAGGCGACTTCGAAGACCCACCCGGGGAACAACGGGTTCCCGGCGTAATCCTCGTCGGTGGCGGGGGAATCGTCCGTCAGCACATGCCCCAGCGTGTTGAAGTTGTAGTCCAGCGAGCTTCCCCACTCCAACACGTCTGACGCCGACCCGGCATTCACCTCCCCATCGCCGCCGCTGACGCCCAGCGAGGCGTACACGCCGCTGCCCTTGGACGTCTCCGAGATGTAGTCCACCGTCACGTCGAGGACGACATGGCCCAACCCGTCGGTGAATACGAACTGCGCCTTGTCGCTTCCCACCAGATCCTTGAAGTTGTGGTTCTTGCCGCTGGGCGCCACGTTCTTGCCCCACCCGATCGAGTTCTTCCCGTAGGTGTTGTCGACGAGGATGAGCGGCTGGGTGAAGGCCAGGAAGACGTCCCCGCTGGCCGCGTCCCGGTGGGTCCACAACCGGCCCCCGGTGACGGTCCCCACGGCGTCCTCGACCGCGAATTCGACGGACCTGCCGAGGGAGTAGCCCTCAGCGGGGTCCAGCCGCCCGTCCACAATCGGGTCGGCTGCGGCGAGGCTTGCGAATGCGAGGATGATCGAGATTCCCAGCACCGGCGCGACGGCCCCTCCAGAGGTGCTCCTGCGAGTCTGCACTTTCATCACGTTCCTCCTTGGGAACTTCGCCGGCCCGCGGCGGGGCGCCAGCGCGTTGTCACGGCCGCCCGAGGCACGAGGGGCACCCTCCGCGCCGGTTCGGACACGGCCTCGAGCGAGACTCTCATGCACACATAGGCACCGTAGAATTCAAAACGCGGGCGGGCAAATCCCCGGGCTGTTTTACTGACAGGACCGGCCGGGGCCCTCCCCCACCGGCCGGCGACACGCCTACAGGCGGCGCAGGCAGTCGGCCATTCTTTCGGCCAGGAAGCGGTAGCCTTCTTCGGTGAAGTGAACGCCGTCCTCGCCGAGCAGCTTGAGCGGGCCGGCGCTCAGGACGGCGGCGTGGAGGTCGTCGATACCTATGCCGGCGTGGTGCATGATCTCGGCGGCGACGGCGTTGAAAGCGAGGACGTCGCGGTTCAGCCGGTCGAAGTCCCTCGCCGCCCGGTGGCGGTCTTCGGCCACCGGCGTGGTGGAAGCCCAGATGAGCTTTGCGCCGGTCTGCTCGAGGCGCTCGACGATCCGGGCGAGGTTCGCCCGATACCGCGGCAGCGGCACCTGGTGGGCACGCGTCCGGCGGGAAAGCTTGATGTCGTGCAGCCCGCAGTTGAAGTGAATGACCTCCGCCGGCGCCTCCGCCAGCCAGGCGTCCAGGTTCGCGGCCGTGTGCTCCGTATCCCCGGCGTTGCCCGGGTTGTGGGTCACCTCGGCCTCGGCCGAGAGCAGCTCGGCCACGTGCGGCGTGCAGCCGATGGAGATGGAATCGCCGATGATAAGTATCCTGGGCCTTTGGGCCATGATCAGGTCTCCGGTGAGGCCAGCCTCCGCATGAACTCGGCGTAGGCGGGCAGGGCGAGGTCGGGGTCGGCGATCTCCGGGTGCCACCGCTTTTCCCACTCCAGCGTCAGGTACCCGTCGTACCCGACGCCGGCCAGCAGGGCGACCATCTCTGCCAGCGGGACCTCGCCATCGCCCGGCAGGCAGGGGTCGAACTTCCCGTCGGCGGTGCGTCGGGAATCCTTCACGTGCACGGCGACGGTGAGGCGGCCGATGTTGGCGCAGGACTGCTCGGGCGTCTCGCCGGCGGCGCGGAAGGGGTGGTGCAGGTCCCACAGCACGCCGACGCCGGGCAGGCTCACGCGCTGGACGACCTCGGCCAGCAGGGCGGTGCGGACCCAGTCGTCGTGGGTTTCCACGGCCAGGGTGATGTCCTCCCCGGCGACGTCGGCCATGCTTCTCAGCGTGTCCGCGGCGAGCTGTACGCCCTCGGCCGGGGGCGTCTCGCCCAGGGCTCCGCCGAAGACGCGGATGATCGGCGCGCCGAACGTCCGGCAGAGGCGGGCGTACTCGGCGACCTCGGCGAGGTGTCTCTTGCGGGCGGCCGGGTCCGCCTCGAACATCCGCGCGCTGCTCGAAAACGCCGAGACCGCCAGCCCGGCCGCGGCGATCCTC
>CAZNSB010000368.1:0-5482 GCA_964575155.1 uncultured Planctomycetaceae bacterium
ATCGTGAATGTCCCCCCAATGTCTTGCATCGCTGCGGCGTGGTGCTTGGGGGGCGCTATTTCCCGGCGCGGACGGTGTCGGCCGCCGGGCGGAAGGTGATCTCGATGTTGTCGGTCGGCTTGAAGTCCTTCATGGTCCAGGTCACGGAAGAGCGCGCGTTGAGATTCCGAGCCGGCCGGGGGGAGCGCCCTGCATTGCTCGACGGCGCCCGCCGCGGGCGGGTCGTCCCGTCCGGAGAGCAGGGTTGACCCGGGCGCCGCGGCGGAGGACAATCCCATCGGGAGGCCGGCAACGGGGGTCCCTGAGGCGGCCCGGGGGGGCAGGGAAGCCCCGGGGGCGTGAGGGCGGAGAAGCGCGGGATGATCAGGTTCACATGCAAGTCTTGTGGCGCTGCCGTCAGGGTTTCGGACGCCAAGGCGGGGCGGAAGGGCAAGTGCCCGAAGTGCGGAACGATCGCAACGATCCCCCGCGGGCCTGTGGGCGGGGCAGGGGCGCCGCCCCCCCTCCCGTCGGGCGCCGCGGCGGGGGAAGAGACGCTTGCCGATCTGGCGGCGGCCGGGGGCGCCGCGCCCGCCGCGGCAGGCGTGGGCCGGACGACGCCGCCTGCCGCGGGCCGGGAGCGCGGGCGCGCCGCCAGGGGGCCCGCCCGAAGGAAGAAGAAGGCCCTGCCACGGGTGATCAGCGCGGTGATCATCGTTGGCATGCTCGTCCTGGCGGGGGCGGGTCTGGTGGTCGGCCTGCGCCGGGGCTGGGTGGCTTCCTGGGTCTCCAGGAGTGACTCGACCGGTGGGGCGCCGCCGGCGCCGAAGCCCCGGCCGGCCGCGCCTGCGCCCCGGCCGGCTCCGGACCGGCGAGCCATGGGCAAGGCCGTCGACTGGGGGCAGGCCGGCCCGACCCCCTACGCCCTGCTGGAGAGCCGGGTGGACTACCGCCGCGGCACCAGGGTTTACGTCGAGTACCGGCGCGTCCCCGGGGTCGAGATCGAAAGGGGCAAGTGGACTCTGTACCTGAGGGCATTCTTCTTCCCGGGCGTCAGTGACCCCGCACGCCTGCCCGCGCTGGCCGGCGGGTCTACCTCATTTCGCATCGAGTCGGAAACGGTCGACGGACAGATCTGGTGCTACATGGTGTCCGAGTACGCCGGGGGCAAGGACGGCGCAGCGAGATGCGTGGCCCTGTTCGTCTCGCCGCCCGACGGGAGGCCGCCGTACCCGAAAGACGGCGGCTGGGCGCATATCCCGCTCGTCGGCAGCCGAAAGATCCCGCTGTCCGGAGAGGGGCTCCTGGTGGTCCAGCTCATGCGGCTGCGACGGGGCAAGCCCAACGTGAAGGTTCTCAGCGGCGCCATGGCGATCCCGGTCCGTTTCCCGCCCGTCGGCAGGTAGCGCCGGCACGGAGACGGGCAACTCGGCCGCCCAGCAGGCGCGAGTCCTGGGGTAGCGGGCGATGGGCGACGGACCGCCGGGTTCAGCCGAGTTCAGCCCGCGGCCGATTCGCAGCGCGGGGCTCCCGCGCGCCGAACCCGGCGGGGCATGGGTCTCTCGCCGGGCGCTGCGTGCTACCTTTTCTCGGCGCCTTCGGCCGCCAGGGCCTTTTCCATCTCGTCCGCCGCGGCAGCGAGCTCGGCCTTGACCTGCTGGAGCACCTTGGCGTGGGCCTTCTGCTTGTGGGCATCGCCGATGAACTGGCGGTAGCGTGGCCCGCCCTTGCCCGTCAGGGCTGGCGTCAGCAGCTCGACGATGCGGTCGTAATGCCCGGCTGCCGCTTGCATGTGACGCCGGGGCTCGGCCTTGAAAGCGCCCTTGCGCTTCCGCAGGTGAGATGCGGCGACCTTCGCGCCGGCGCTCGTCGTCTGGCCGTTGTTCAGCGCGCAGCCGACCGGCCCGTCGGGACGGACCTTCGAGCAGGGCGCGCAGAACGGCACCTGCTTCATCTTGGCGATCCACACGTCCATGGCCGCCAGGCCGTAGGCGGCGCGCTTGTCTTCCTTGCACGCACCCGTCCCGCGGATTCGCGCGACGGCCTGCCGCAGCATCGTCACATCGGCCTCGTGCGCCGTAAGGGTCGGCTTGCCGGACGAGATCGCCCAGCGGTCCCCCACGTAGTCCATCGGCCGGGTGACCCCGCGGCGCTGGCCCGGCACGGCCCGCAGGCACGAGCCGGCGATGTTCCCGTCGTCATCCGCCCGCGTGATGATGCCCCACCAGCACCACGGCACGAAGCCGCCGCCGTCGCGGGTCCGCCACCCGCCGCTGGTGATGACCACCTTCCCGGCCTCCATGGCCTTGCGGAGGACGGTCGCGGCCCGCTTCCTGGCGGCCAGGGCCTTACGCTCGAAGACCTCCTTGGAGTTGCCGGGGGACAGCTCGTCCGGCGGCAACGCCAGCCTCTCCGTCCTCAATCCCAGCCGACCGGCCACCGTTTCCGTGGCCCGATCGCCCATCCAGCCTTGGACATGCCACCAGGCCGTGCAGTCCTCCCCCTTGTCAATGGCCGGGGCAAACGCATTGGACGACAGGCAGTAGATCATTTCGTAGTCCGGGCGCTTGCCCAGCAGGCGCGCGGCGGCCTGGACGGCCAGGGAGAAGGAGTCCTGCGTATGCCCGTTGCCTTCCAGCTTCAGCTTGGAGTAGTCCATCCCGCCGATGGCTCGCGGTGCGGCACGGCTCGGAGCGGGCGGCTCGGCCTTGCTCGCCTCAGGCGGTAGAGCTACCTCCCCGACCTTGTTCACGTCGATGTCCTTGGCGCCGAGCGCGACGGCGATTCGCGCCAGGGCCCTCAGCCCGGCCACCTCGGCCTTGCGCGCGGCGGCGAGGGCCCTGGCGGCCTTGGCCCGCGTGGGAGCCTCCTTGATGCGCCGGCCCATGCCCTTGGGATCGCTGAGATGGAACGGGAAGAGCTTCGCCACGGCATCGAGGTTATCGCGAACGACCTTGTACTGCCTGACGGCCTCGTCGAACTCGTCTTTGAGCCTGGCGGCTCCCAGGCGCTGGCGTGCCTCCTCGAGGAACGCCACCGCGTGCCGGCGGCACTCGGCCCAGCACTGGGCGTTGTACGCCTGCCCGAAGCCGCCGGCCTTGTGGTCGAGCGCCTTGGGGCCCTGGAATGCCTTGATCCACGCATCGTAGCCGGGCAGCCCCGGCCGGCCGCCACAGCGGCGCACGCATCTTGGCGCCGTCTCGCTCCATCCGTGGGTCCCCTCATTCATGAAAGAATCGCGATCTCCGCGAATCCTAAGCCGCAGGCCGCCCGAAGGCCAGTTGGATTCTCTCCGTTCCGGGCGCCCCGGGGGCCGGGGGCGGAGAATTTCGCCCGAAACGGGCGGCTTTTTCGCTTGCGGAGGCGGCGGGACCGCTATAATCCGCGGCAAAAGTGCCTGCGGCGTGAGGCAAGCCCGCGCGATCAGGAGGCCCCAATGTCTGCCGAGCTGAAGCTGGGCATCATCGGCACCGGCCAGATCGCCAAGATCCACCTGAAGCGATACGCCGACGTCCCCGGCGTCCGCATGGTGGCGGCCTGCGACGTGGACGAGGGCGAGGCCCGGCGGGTCGCCGAGCGGTACGACATCCCCAACGTCTTCACCGACTACCGCGAGCTGCTGGCGATGGACGAGGTCGTCGCCGTGGACGTTTGCCTGCACAACAACCTCCACGCCCCCGTGAGCATCGCGGCGATGGAGGCGGGCAAGCACGTCTACTGTGAGAAGCCCCTCGCCGGCTCGTACGCCGACGGGGAGCGGATGCTGGCGGCGGCCCGGCGGACCGGGCGGATGCTCTGGATGCAGCTCTTCAGCCTGTTCAGCCCGGAGACGCAGGCGGCCAGGCGGCTGATCGACGCGGGCGAGCTCGGCCGCCTGTACTACGCCAAGAGCAGCTACTATCGCCGCCGGGGGAGGCCCTTCGTCGACGGGTACGGCACGGCCTCGTTCGTGCAGAAGGCCGTCGCCGCCGGCGGGGCCCTCTTCGACATGGGCGTCTATCACATCGCCCAGGTCCTCTACCTGCTGGGCAACCCCGAGGTCCTGACCGTCACCGGGGCGACCCACCAGGAGCTGGAGATGTACCCGGACCGGCGAGAGGCCAGCGGGTACGACGTCGAGGAGCTGGGCGTGGGGCTGGTCCGCCTGGCCGGGGGCGTGACGTTCTTCATCGAGGAGGCCTGGGCGATCCACCTGGGCCGGACCGACGGCAGCAAGCTGGTGGGGACCGCCGGCGGCGTCACCCTCGAGCCCTTCACGCTGCACAAGACCGTCAGCGACATGGAGATGGACGCCGGGTTCGACCTGGCGTCCGCCCAGCGGCGGTGGCAGCGCTGCCTGCCGGACGCCGACGCCTACCAGGATGCCCAGCACTACTGGGCCGCCGCCCTCCGCGGCGACGTCGAGCTCCTGCCGGCCGCCGAGATCGGCCTGAACACCATGCTCATCAGCGAGGGCGTCTACCTCTCCCATCGGCTGGCGCGCGAGGTCACCGCCGCCGAGATCGTCGAAAACTCCCACTCCTCCGCCCTGGACCCCGACAAAGGAAACCAGCCGTGAAAGTATCCCTCAGCTCCTGGAGCTACCGCGAGTGGTTCGACGCGGGCAAGATCGACCTGGACGCCCTCGTCGACGAGGCCGGTCGCCTCAACGCCGACGGGCTGGAGATCTTCCCCCGCCACCTCGACGCCGACGACTTCGGCGGGCACCTCGCGCGCGTGGCCGAAAGGACCCGGGCGGCGGGCCTGGAGATCGCCAGCCTCATCGCCGGGAACGACTTCGCCGCCCCGGACGCCGCCGACCGGGCCGGGCAGATCGAGACGGTGAAGCGGCGCATCGCCCAGGCGGCCCGCGCGGGGGTCGCCCGCATGAACATCTTCACCGGGGACCACCGCGACGGGGAGTGCCCCGCCGCCGAGGTCGCCCGCGTCGTCGACGCCTTCCGCGAGGTCGCCCCCGCCGCCGCGGCCGCCGGCCTCGTGCTCTGCCTGGAGAACCACTCCGGCGTCTGCCGCGACGCCGACGGGCTGCTGGGAATCCTCCAGGCGGTCGGCAGCGAGAAGCTCCGGACCAACCCCGACCCGTCCAACTTCGTCGCCGGATTCACCCGCGCCGACGAGGCCGCCCGCCAGGCCATCTACTCCGAGACCGCCAAGGTCGCCCCCTACGCCGCCAACGCCCACCTGAAGATCGGCGACTTCAAAGACGACGGCGAGCACGCCTACCTGGACGTCGGGCGGATCGTCAATATCCTCCGCGACGCCGGCTACGACGGGCACGTCGTCCTGGAGCTGTACCGCGCCGACCTGGACCCCTCCCGCACCAGCGCCCAGGGCATCGCGCTGCTGAGGAAGCATCTGTAGCCGGCGCCCGTTGACCCCCCGCGCCGAGTGTCGCCCCCCGCCGGGCGGCTACCGGCGGGACCGCCTCCCGGCCTTCTTCCTCGCGCCGGTCTTCTTCGGCCGGGAGCGCTTCTTCGCGGGTTTCTTGGCGGTGGTCTTCTTC
>CAZNSB010000369.1:0-5470 GCA_964575155.1 uncultured Planctomycetaceae bacterium
GACCGGACACTTCTACTTTGGCAACACCGGACATTTCTACTTTGGTATGACAGGCCCCCGCGAAGGGAGGTCGTATGTCTTCTTGGCGCCGGTCGGGGCGAATGGTAGGCTGGTGATTGTCACGCAAACGATTGGCCTGCCCTGGGAGGGCGAAGTGATGACCAGCAAGGAGCGGATGATCCGGGCGCTGAGCCGGGAGGTCCCCGACCGCCTCCCCGTCACCGTCCACCAGTGGCAGCAGTACCACCTCGACAAGTACCTCGGCGGCATCGACGACCTGTCGGCCTGCCGGAAGTTCGGCCTGGACGCCGCCATCGCCTACTTCGAGGCCGTCGGGCAGTTCTGGCTGCCGGGGGCCCCCGACCAGGCCGCCTCCACCCCCCACTGGCAGGAGCGGATCACCGTCGTCAAGGACGACCCCGACGACCGCATCATGCACCACAAGATCACCACCCCCGCCGGCACGCTCACCTACAAGACCGGCGGCAACCGCATGACCACCTGGATCACCGAGTACCTCATCAAGAGGCCGGAGGACATCGGCCTGATCGAGAAGTACATGCCCGTGCCCAAGCTCAACAAGGGCGCCACGGCCGAGGCCTATGACCGCCTCGGCGACGACGGCATCCTGCGGGGCTTCGTCTGGGGCGACCAGGCCGGCTGCTGGCAGCACGCCTGCTGCCTGTACGGCGAGCAGGAGATGATCTACGCCGCCGTGGACGATCCGGGGTGGGTCCACCGCCTGATGGAGATCCTCTTGCAGAAGAAGCTTCAGTTCATCGCCGAATCCCTCGATGGGGCCCGGTTCGACCTGATCGAGACCGGGGGCGGGGCCGGCTCCAGCACCGTGATCTCGCCGAAGATGCACGAGGAGTTCTGCACCGCCTACGACCGGAGAATGCACGACGCCCTCCACGACGTGGGGCAGAGGGTGGTCTACCACACCTGCGGGGGGATGATGCCGCTGCTGGAGCTGATCGTCTCCAACCACACCGACGCCTCGGAGACGCTGAGCTGCCCGGCCGTCGGCGGCGACGTCGCCGACGTCGGCGAGGTCAAGCGCCGCATCGGCGGGAAGGTCGCCCTGATCGGCGGGTTCGACCAGTTCCACATCCTGGGCGAGGGCACCCCCGAGAAGGTCCGCGCCGAGGTTCACCGGCTCTTCGAGGCCGCCGGCGCCGGCGGCGGGTACATCTGCGCCATGTCCGACCACTTCTTCGAGGCCCCCCCCGAGAACTTCCAGGCCCTCGCCGACGCCGCACGCGAGTGCACGTATTGAGCTCACCGGTGCCATGGCGGCCGTCGTCTGCCGCCATGTTGGCCCCCACGGATGCAATGGGCAATTGACAATTCGCAATGGCCCCCATGGGGGGAGACAGCGCCCGCCATGGCACCCACCACGGGCTCGCCGACGCAGCATCAGGCGAGAGGTGGGACTTCGTCCCGCCCTACGGACTGCGCTTCGGCGCCGCCTCGATTTCGACGCGGCAGTTGAGCGAGGCAGAGACGATGGTGAAGTGGTCGGCCGTCTGGGCGACGCGGGCGGGTTTTCCGTCCACGGCCGCGGCCGAGACCTTCGCGTACCGCCGCTTCGGCAGGCGGACGGTCAGGGGCCTGGCCGGGTCGCTCGTGCGGGCCTTGATGGTGAAGGTCAGTTTGCCGTCGGCGATGGCGTAGGAGACGTCGGCGGCGGCATCCTGCCCGTCGCCGACGTAGAGGGCGAACTTCTTCGTCACCACGAAGCCCAGGACCACCAGCTCGCCGGCGTCGGCGATCCGCGGGACGGGGAGCTTGCCGGCCTTCAGGGGCTCCAGGAACATGGCGTGGGTCTTCTTGGCGTCCCACCGCCCTCCGTGCAGGTACCGGCTGGGGTCGCCGGACTTGGTGATGGTGAGGGTGACGTTTCTCAGCCCCGCCGCGTCGGCCGCCTTCTTGAAACGCCGGTCCATCTCCGGCAGGCAGGTGGGCTCCTTCTCGTCGTTGAACAGGAAGATCCGCCCGTACGGGTTGTTCCTGACCGCCAGGGCGGCGTCCCGGACCACGTACAGATCGGGCTTCTCCTTCGCCGTCGCCCCCAGCCGGTACGCCGGACCCGGGTATTTCGAGCCGGCTGCGTCCAGGATCTCCTGCCATCTCCCGTAATCCGCGATCCCAAAGAACGACGCCCCCACGTTGAAGGTGTCCGGCAGCTTGACCATGCAGGAGATGGCGTTCCCCCCGCCGCCGGACCATCCCTGGATGCCCACGCGGGCCGCGTCGATCTTCTCGGGGAAGCTCTTCTTCAGCGCCTCGACCGCGTCGTAAATGTCATGAATCTCCATCCCGCCGGAGTCGTGCCGCCCGGCCGAGCCCCCGCGCCCGCGCATCTCCACGCACGCCACGAACCACCCCTCCCCGGCCATGTGGCCGTGATTTCGAATGTACCGCCCCGCCGACTCGCTGTAGCCATGCATGCACACGATCAGCGGCAGCTTCTTGCCCTCCTTGGGATGCGCGATCAGGGCCAGCAGCGGCTTGGTGCCGTCGAACGAGCCCTCGTAGGCGAATCGTTCCGTCACGATGTCCGCGTCCTGCCGGCCCGCCGGCGTGGTCGCGGGCGGGGGCAGGGCGATCCGCCTGGCCAGTTGGGCGATGGGCCTGCCGCCGCCGAGTATCGTTTCCTTCCCGCCCTCCCCGTCGCGAAGGTGGAACTGGACCTCGATGACCGCCGGCTGCTTGCCCGTCGGCGCCGGCGCCATCCTCAGCCGGACGTACCTGGCCTCGGCCGAGAACTTCATTCCCACCGGCCGGTAGAAGGCCAGCGACCACGCCCCCGGCTTGGGGCAGGGGCCGAGGTCCTTCCAGGTCTTTCCGTCCCCGCTGACGGCCACGGTGGTCTTTGCGGGCGTGTGGCTGTGGTTGCCGCCGGCATCGAACATGGCCGTCTCCACCCCGGCGAGTGGGTAGGCCTTGCCGAGGTCGTACGTCAGGGTCCACTCCTTCAGCCCCGGCTTGCCCGCCCAGTAGTTCCTGGGGGCGACCTTTCCGTCGATGGTCTTGGCGGCGTTGGCCCACTTGTTGTAGTCCCCGCTGGATTCGACCTTGATGGCCGCCGGCTGCGATGGTCTCGTCGCCCCGGCCGCGCACGGCCCCGTCGCGAACGCCAGCACCATGCCGCCCAGGAGCCTGTCGAACATTCGATTCTCCTTCTACTCGACCATCATCTCCATCATAGCCGCGTTGTGGTACCAGTCGTACTTCCGGCTGCCGGGCTGCCGCATCCTGGCCTTGGTGGTCTTCAGCTCCAGCAGCCTGATCTTCGTCGTCGTTACGGGATCGAAGCGGTGCTCGATGGGAAAGGCCTTGTTGTCTTCCACGCGCGTCCCGGGGATGTCCACCCACCTGCCGTCCTGCCAGGCCTGGAGCACATAGGCCGACGGGACGAACGCCAGGTGCCGGCCGCCGAAGACCGAGGTATACCCGCTGCCGGCGTAGGCGACGACGCGGCGGAGTTTCCTCGGCCTCTCGTACTCGATGCCGAAGTGCGCCTGGAAGGGCTCGTCCTGGTGGGGCTGGATGCGGCAGACGCTCGCCGCGGGCGTGACCACGTCGCCGGGCCAGAACTTCTTCTCGCGGATGGTGCCGTCGTTGACGGCCTCGAGGTGCACGATCTTCCCCGCGGTCGTCCCGGCGAAGGGCTTTCCCGCCGGGGCGGCGCGGAGGCCGAAGTACTTGTGCTCGCCGAAGGCCCTCGGGCGGCTGACGGGCCGGGCCGTCACCGTCCGGACGTCCAACTCCCCCGCCGGCGTCTTGGCCGGCTCGACCAGGTAGGCCTTGCCGGCCTCCGTCGCGAAGCGCAGCAGGCGCTTGTCGCTCACCAGGACCTCCCTGCCGTCATCGGCGCGGCGGACCCGCGCCGGCCGCAGCGGCCAGGGGTTCACCAGCGCGCACTCCCCGCCGACCAGCGACTCGATCACGGCGCAGGCCGTGGCGCTCCTGCGCCGCTCCGCCGAGACCAGGAACGCCCCCACCGCCCGCAGCCTGTAGAAGCCGAAATCACGCCAGTCGGCCGGGGTGGCCGGGAAAAGGCGAATCCGCCCGTTGTAACTCTGGAGCAGCATCTCCCCGATGGCGGTGGTGACGGTGTGGGCGTCGGTGGCGATGGGCTCCATCTGGATGTACCGGCTGTCCCAGGCCTGCGTCAGGCCGTTGTGCTGGAAGAAGGTGCCGATCCAGTCGCGCAGGAGCGAGGCGGTCTTTTCCCGCTCGCCCAGCCGGGCGGCGGCGATGCAAAGCCACCCCTGCCCGTGCGTGATCTTGGCCAGCCCCGCCCGGATGAGCTTGCCGCCGGCGTACTTGTCCGAAAGCCTCTCCACCGTCCGCCGCCCGAGGGTCAGCATCTCGTGCGGGCTGTCCAGACCCACGTCGTTGCCGGGGAACATGGGGCTAAGCGGCGTGGCGTGGACGGCGAACGCCCACGGCAGGTCCTCGCCGAAGCCGAACGTCTCGCCCGGGGCGACCGTGTACGGGGCCAGGTGGGCCAGCATGTCCCGCCAGAGCTTCCGCCGGCCGGCGTCCACGCCCAGGGCGGCGGAGGTCTCGATGCCCGCCCGCAGCATCAGCCGGATGACGGTCAGGTCGGCGGTGGGGTTGCGGCCCCAGCTCCGCGTCTCGGGGGGGATGCTCGGGAAGATGCTCCAGCGCCCGTCCTCCCCGCGGGTCATGTACGTCTCGTAGAACCGCAGCGTCTCGCGGATCACCGGGTAGCCGACCTGCTTCAGCCAGTCGGTGTCGCGGGAGTGCTGCCAGTAGAACCAGAAGTGGCTGGCGGCGGCGGCCTGATTCCACATCTCGAAGCTGTAGTCGACGGAGACCCGCTCGCGGCCCTCGGGGCTGGCGGCCAGCGGCCAGCAGATGCCCTCGCACTGGAAGATCTTCTTGGCCCGCCACCTGGCCCGCGGCAGCCAGCTTTGAAGCAGCTCCATGTACGGCTTGACCAGCTCCAGGTGGTTGTTGGTGAAGCAGCCCCAGAACATCATCTGCTCGTTCTGATCCAGGTGGTAGTCGCCCCCCCAGGGGGTGACGTACCGCGGCGTCCACAGCCCGCACAGCCCCGGCGCCTGCCTGCCCGAACGGGCAGAGCAGGCGAGCTGGTGAAACAGCAGGTACCACGCCTGCTCGATGACCTTGTCCGGCAGGCAGATCAGCGACTGGTTCCAGAACCCCGCCCACCACCGGGCGGTGCGCTGGCGCAGCTTCTCGAACCCCAGCTTTCCGGCCGCCGCCACGCGGCGCTTGGCCTCGGCCAGGGGCGTCGCGGGTGCCTTCACGTCGCGGGTGGTGGCGACGGTGAGGTAGACGGTGACGGCCTCGCTCCGGGCGGCGTCCAGGACCAGGGCGCACCCGCCGGCGCCCGCCTCGGTGTGGAAGTCGGCCCCGGCCAGCGTCGCCAGCATGACGAAGTGGAACTTCTCCGTGTAGGCCCCGCCGG
>CAZNSB010000370.1:0-1247 GCA_964575155.1 uncultured Planctomycetaceae bacterium
CCCGGCTGGTCATCGAGGGGGTGGATCGGCTGGAGGGCGCCGGGCACCGCATCCTCCCCGACCGCAGCGAGGCCGGCACCTTCATGATCGCCGCGGCCATGACCGGCGGGGAGGTCAGCCTCGCGCGGGCCCGGCTGGACCACATGATGGCGGTGGTGCACAAGCTCCGGCAGATCGGGGTGGAGGTGGTCGCCCGCGACGGCGGGGCCGTCGTCCGAGCCGCCGGCAGGCCGCGGGCCGCCGACGTCTGGACCCAGCCCTACCCCAGCTTCCCCACCGACCTCCAGGCCCAGTTGATGGCCCTGCTCTGCCTGGCCGACGGAAACAGCGTCATCACCGAGAAGATCTTCCCGGACCGTTTCCTTCACGTGGCGGAGCTGGGGCGGATGGGCGCCGACATCCGCAAGGAAGGCCCCACCAGCATCGTCACGGGGGTGGACCGGCTGGTGGGCGCGCCCGTGATGGCCAGCGACCTCCGCGCCTCGGCGGCGCTGGTGCTGGCCGGGCTGGTCGCCGAGGGCGCCACCGAGGTCAACCGCGTCTACCACATCGACCGCGGGTACGAGCGGATCGAGGCCAAGCTCAACGCCCTGGGGGCGGACATTCAGCGGGTGCAGGCGTAGCGCCCGCGGCCCGCCGTCCCCGGGCCGGGACGCGCATTGGCGACGAGAGGCCCATGGTGTACGTCGTCGGCCATCGCGGGGCGGCCGGCCTGGCCCCGGAGAACACGCTGGCGGGCTTCCGCCGCGCCGTCGAGCTCGGCGTGGACGGCGTCGAGTGCGACGTGCACGCGACCGGCGACGGCCGGCTCGTGGTGATGCACGACGAGACGGTGGACCGCACGACCGGCGGCAGCGGGCGGATCGCGGAGATGGACTTCTCCGCCGTCCGAAGCCTGGACGCCGGCGGCGGCGAAAGGCCGCCCACCCTGGAGGAGGTGCTGGAAGCCGTCCAAGGCCGGTGCGAGCTGCTGTGCGAGCTCAAGGCCGACGGCACGGAGGCGCCCGCGGTCGCCGCCGTCGCCGCCCGCCGGATGCAGGGGGACTGCATCTTCATCTCCTTCAGCTTCCAGCGGCTGGCGAACGTCCGCCGGCTGGCGGACGGTCCGCGGGTCGGCGCGCTCCTTGCCGTCCCCAGGGCCCGCGACATGGAGCGGGCCGCCGACCTGGGCGCCGAGCTCGTCGGCATACACTACGGGAACGTCTCGCTGTCGGCTTTGGAGCGGGCCCGCGAGATGGGCCTGCGGA
>CAZNSB010000370.1:1257-5468 GCA_964575155.1 uncultured Planctomycetaceae bacterium
CTGCGGACCGACGTCTGGACGCCCAACGAGCTGCCGGAGATGCAGGCCATGATCGCCCTCGGCGTCGACATGATCTCGACCGACCGCCCGGATATCCTCCTGGACTACCTGAAAGACGATCCGCCGGGGCTGCGCCCCGGCCTACAGGGTGGTGGCACAGGTTTGTAACCTGTGCGGTAGGCCAGAGGCGGCGGGGCGATCTCAAGCCCGCCGACCCGACCTGGACCGCCCCGCACAAGCCCGACTGGGCCGTCGCCGTTGGAGAGTTCACAAAGGATTGGGCGAAGGCGGCAGGCCGACGATCCGGTCGAGGCTTTCTCGGGCGCGGCGAGCGCGGGAAAGGCTCGCGACCGCCCAATACGAGGCTGCCAGGAACCCGCTCAGCAGACAATCCCACACCGGGGATATCGGGTGCTCCTTGTGGTAGCCGTCCTTCAGGAGCAGCAGGGCGACGACGATCATGCTCACGGCGATCGTCCCTCCCGCGGCGACGTGGAGGACGTACCGGCGGACGATACGCCGGGCCAGTCGGACCGCCCCATCGCGCAGGTCCGCCTCGTCGGACGCCTTCGGCCCCACGACGGCCCCGGTGCTGTCGTTGATGAGGAAGGCTTGTTCGCATCGCGAAAGGATGAACCGCGCGGCCCGCCGCCAGGGACGCAGCGGCATCGCCAGGCCGATGGCCCGGCGGCGGCCTTGAAGGAACAGTTTCCCGGCGGCGCGGTCGCCGCGGCTGCGCGACAGGCGAATCCATCGGACCTCACCCCAGCCGATGCGGCGGCTCCGGAATCGCCCGCGCAACAGCATCCCGTCGCAAGTCATGTAGTGCCGCCACATCATGTGCCGCCAGACGTAGCGGCCGATGATCGCACCGACGACGATCAGGACCGCGGCGGCGCCGGGGGACCTGGGCGCATCCCTATGGGCCAGCGCTGCCGCCAGGTTGCTCGCGGCCATGATGGCGACGAGCAGGAGGAATAGGATTGCCACCTCCGGGCCGACGGGCCCGGTGGCCACGGTGGGCAGGCGCCGTCGCCCGCTGCCGGTCACCCCCTGCCGCCACAGCCGGCGCAGAAGACCGAGACGCTGTGCGACGAAACTCGCGCGGGCCGGGACCAAGACGCTGCCCCGCCCGACCAGCAGGCGGAACCCCTTGTCGCGCTCGATGCCGTGAACGTCCGTCCATGGGAGCAGCCGGCACCACCAGGGCAGGCGCCGCTGGATACCCTCGCGGGTGATCCAGCGGCTGGAGAACATCACCATTAGTGCGTGCCGCAGGAGGCACGGTCCCGCCGCCGCGCCGCCGACGCCGATCACGCCGAGCCAAATCAGCGGCCAGGGGCTATCGAAGCACCACCTGCTATCTTCCCCGATCAGGAAGGCCACCAGTGGGATCAGCAGCACCAGACACGCCGCCAGCAGCCATAGCAGCCCCAGCAGCAGGGCCCGCAGCCGCTGGGCGGCGCTGCGGCGGATTCGGATGCGTACTTGGCCGTCGATGTGTCCGTTCAATACCGTCATGCCTCGGGTAGCGTAGGCACTCGTTTCCATGGCGGCAAGCCGGTACCTCCTCGGGAGACCGCGACTTCGGAAACGCCTATGGGGCGCTCGCGCCGATGTGCTATCATCCCGCCCTGAGAAGGAGACGCCCATGCGAATCGTCGTGATCTACTCGGACACCTTTCGTTTCGACCACCTGGCCGCCCACGGGCTGAAGGCCGTCCGCACGCCGAACCTGGACACCCTCGCCCGCCGGGGGGCCGACTTCGGCCGCTGCTACACCGGCAGCTTCCCCACCGGCCCCAACCGGGCCGACGTGTACCTGGGGAGGTATTGGTTCCCCCGGAGCGAGTGGGCGCCGCTGCCGACCGATCAGCCCACCCTCGCCGAGCGTTTCGCCGAGCGCGGCTACGTCACCCAGTGGATCGGCGACTGCCCCCACCTGATGAAGAACAACGCCTTCTACCATCGCGGCTTCCACGCCGCCGTGCAGGTTCGCGGGCAGGAGGGCGACGTGTACTTCACCCGCCTGAACAAGCCCGACCCCAAGGTCCAGCCGGTGGCAAAGACGCGCTATAAGCCCGACCCCTTCGGCATGACCCTGGTCAATCTCCACGAGTGGATCAACGAGCCCCGCTACGAGGAGGACCGCTTCTGCTGCCGGACCGCACACCTCGCCTGCCGATGGCTCCAGGACAACTACAAGGCCAAAAAGTGGGTGCTCTGGCTGGAGTTCTTCGACGTCCACGAGCCGTGGGACGTCCCCGAGTACCTCTGGCGGATGTACGACCCCAACTATCGCGGGGCGGAGATGCGTCACCCGAACTACGGCCCGGCCAGCGACTACACGCCCGCGGAGCTGCGCAACCTCGCCGCCCATTACGCCGGGGAGGTGACGCTGCTGGACAAGAGCATCGGGCGGGTCCTCCGGCAGCTCGAGGACTGCGGCATCGACGACGACACGGCCGTGGTCTTCACCACCGATCACGGCATGGCCCTCGGCGAGCACAACCGCACCGGCAAGAGCAACATCCATCCCACCGACGCCCGTGCCTGGCTGATGTACGAGGAGCTGGCCCACATCCCGCTTCTCGTCTACCTGCCCGGAATGAGGCCGCGGAAAATCCGCCAGTACCTCCAGCCCGTCGACACCGCCGCCACCCTGCTGGAGATTGCCGGGGCCGGGCGCGACCCGTCGCTGCACGGGCGCAGCGCCCTGGGGCTGATCCGAGGCCGACGGGACCGGTGGCGCCGCGACTGGGCCATTTCCTCGGCCCACATGGGCCGGATGGACAAGACGCCCTCCGGGCTGACCATGCTGTATTCCGGGCGCTGGGCCTTCTGCCCGCGGACGGAGAGGATGCGCGCCGACGGGGTGCTCTTCGACATGGCCGCCGACCCGCAGCAGAAAAAGAACGTGGTCCGGAAATACCCCGGCGTCGCGGCCGGGATGCGGCGGAGGCTCCGCCGGCTGCTCGCCGAGATCGACACGCCCGAGGAGACGGTCGCCGGGCTGGTGGGCCGGAAGGAGGGGCGAGGTTCCGGCCGACGGGTCGCCGCGGGGGCGGATTACCCCAAGGCTCGGTGAGTCCGCGGCAGCGAGGATCACCCGCCTTGCGCTGGGAGGCCCCTCGCCCACCAGGGCGGGGCGGCGTCACCGCCCGGCGGCGGCGGTGATGGCGCGGACGAGCCCGTCGATGGTGTGAGGGGCGGCGACGGCGGAAGCCTTCAGCCCGGCCGAGCGCAGCGCCTCGGCCGTCACCGGGCCGATCGCCGCCAGCTCCACCCCCTTCAGGGTCGCCCCCGGCTCCAGCGGCGCTGCTGACAGCAGCGCCAGGAAGTTCGTCACCGACGAGGAGGAGGTGAAGGTGATCCAGTCCACGCGTCGGCGGCGGAGGGCGTTGGCGGCGGCTTCCGGCAGGGCGGCGGGGCGGGCGGTGCGATAGAACGGCGCCTCCTCGACGCGGGCGCCGCAGCGCGTCAGGGCGTGGCGGAGGGCGTCGGTGGCGACGTCGGCGCGGGCCAGCAGCACGCGGCGGGCGGCGACGGGCCCGGCGGCCAGGATGGCCTCGGCCAGGGCCTCGGTGGTGAACGTCTGCGGGACGATGTCCGGGGCGAGGAAGCGCTCCCGCAGCGCCTGGGCGGTCGCCGGGCCCACCGCGGCGACCTTCACGCCGGCCAGCGCCCGCCCGTCCAGCCCGAGCCTGCGGCAGCGGTCGGCGAACGCGGCCACGCCGTTGACGGAGGTGAAGGCCACCACGTGGAACTCGCCCACCCTCCGCAGCGCGTCGTCGGCGGCGGAGAAGTCCTCGCAGGGGACGATCTCGACGGCCGGCGCCTCGATCACCGCCGCCCCGCGCTCCGTCAGCGGGCCCGACAGGGCCGGGGCCTGGGCGGCCGGGCGCGTGACCAGCACCGTCTGCCCGAACAGCGGCAGCTTCTCGAACCACGCCAGCTTCTCGCGCAGGCTTACGACGTCGCCCACGATGGCCACGGCCGGCGGGCGGATCTCCGCCGAGCGGGCGCGTCCGGCGAGCTCCCGCAGCGGCGCCGTGACCGTCTGCTGATCGGCGGTGGCCGCCAGGGCGACCACGGCGGCGGGGGTCTGGGGGTCTTTCCCCGCGTCGATCAGGCGCCGGGTGATCTCCGGGAGGTTGCCCACCCCCATGTAGAAGACCACCGTGTCGATCCCCGCCAACGCCCCCCAGTTC
>CAZNSB010000371.1:0-5460 GCA_964575155.1 uncultured Planctomycetaceae bacterium
GGTGGCAGCTTAGCGAAAGGTGGGTCATCGTCCCTCTGGGACTCGACCCAGCCTAGGCCTCCGCGCGGGAGGATGAGAGCGGACAGCCCCGCGGCCTGGGTCGCGGCGTCGAGGCGGTCGCGGCTCCGCTTCCAGGGCGAATAGACTCTTGTCGCGGAGCTTGAACCTTCCGGCCGATAGGTAAGTATGTCAGGTAGCATGAGCGGCGAGCTTGGCAAGCCGACGGGCCCGCCGGCGGGGTCGGGCCGGCGGGTGTGGTGGTGCGTCCTGGTCTCGGCGGGGGCGGTGTACCTGCTGACCGCCCAGCACGGGCCGGCGTGGCAGGACAGCGGCGTGTTCCAGTGGCGGATGCGTACGCTGGACCTGGGGGGCGCGGGGGGGCTGGCGTTGGCGCACCCGCTGTTGATCGTTCTGGGCCGGCTGGCGGGTGCGGTCCCGCTGGGTTCGCTGGCCTTTCGGTTCAACGCCCTTTCCGCCGTCGCCGCCGCCGTCGCCGCCGCCAACCTGGCGCTGCTGGTCCGCCGCCTGTCGCCGAGGGTCCCCGCCGCCGGCGTCTTTGCCGCCGGGGCATTCGCGCTGGCCCACAGCGTCTGGTGGCTGGCCACCATCGCCGAAAGCCACGCCCTGCTCGCCGCCCTTCTCAGCGCCGAGCTGCTGGTGCTCGCCGAGCTGCTCCGCCGGCCTACGACAGCCGCCGCCGCGGCGCTGGGGCTGCTGAACGGTCTGGGCCTGGCGACCCACAACCTGGCCCTGCTGGCGCTGCCGGCGTACGCGCTGGCGGTGGTGCTTCTGGCGGCGCGAGGCCGGTTGCGCCGGTCGGCGGTGGCGGTTTTCGCCGCCGGGTGGGCGGTGGGGGCGTCGCTGTGGATCGCGCTGGTGATCGGCCTGGCGCTCCGCGCGGGCGTGTCGGCGGCCTTGGGGTCGGCCCTGTTCGGCGCGGAGTGGAAAGGTGCGGTGCTGGGCGGGTCGGCTCGGTCGGCGGCGCGGGGGCTCGGATACGTCCTGTACAACTTCCCGAACCTGGCGTTGCCGCTGGCGGCGCTGGGGCTGTGGCGGGCGCGGAGGCGGGTGGGCGCGGGCCTGGCCGGTGCGTTGGCCTGGGTGCTGGGCGCTCACTTCCTCTTTGCCGTCCGCTACGCCGTCCCCGATCAGTTCATGTTCTTCGTGCCGTTCTACCTGGTGGTCTCGCTGCTGGCGGGGCTGGGCCTGGCGGAGGTCTGGGGGAGGCGCAAGCTGGTTCGGATCGCGGCGGTGGCGTCGCTGGGGCTGGGCCCGGCCGGGTATGCCCTGGCGCCGGCCGTCGTCGGCGCCGTGGACCTGCGCCTCCCGGGCAGCGCCCGCAGGCTTCCCTACCGCGACCACGCCCGGTACTGGCTGACGCCGTGGAAGCTTGGGGAGGACTCGGCCGGAAAGTTCGCCGCCGAGGCCATCGACCAGCTCGGCCGGCGCCCCGAGCCGACCATCCTGTTTGCCGATACCACCTCGTACCCTCCGCTGCGATGGGCGGCCGAGGAGCAGGGACTGCCGGCGGGCATGCGCCTGGTGGGGGGCGGGGCGAGGCGGCTGCGGCGCCGGCTGGAGGAGGACCCGCGGGGCTTCTGGGCCGACGTCCGGCGGGAGGGGGCTTCGGTGTGGGTGGTCTCGAACGTGCCGGGGTACTGCCCGGCGGGGCTGGGGCCGTTCGTCCAGCCCGAGCCGACCGGCGTGCTCTACCGCGTCCGCGCTCCCGGGACGCTGCCTGGCCCTTAACGATCGACTCGGAAGCGTCGTTTCTGTGGGGCACGCTCGATGCGGCCAGACGCAGGGCCGGCCGAGGGTCCCACTGGCTCGGCATTTGGCTTACAATGAGGGCAGGCCCGGCGGGCGTGGTCGCCGGGCGCGCCGAACGTTTGGGGGCCGACGGGAGAAGAGACGTTGATCGTGCAGAGGCTTTCGGTCGCGCTGGCGCTGGTTGCCGGTTTGCTGGCTTCCACCGTCGCCGTCGCGGCGCCGGGACCCGCGCCCAAGCCCGCGGCGGTTTCCGTCAGCGACGCCACCGTCTCCAAGGCCATCGCCAGCGCCGTGCGGTATCTTTACTCCGTCGCCAACAAGCAGGGCCACTGGGACGAGGTCAAGGAGCCCGACCTGAAAACGAAGCGCGGCGGGTACCCCCCCGACCGGAAGTGGGGCGGGAAGACCGCGCTGGTGCTGTATGCCCTCGCCACCGCCGGGCAGCAGAGCGATCCGCGTTTCAAGAAGGCGCTGGCGTGGCTGGTGGCCCAGGAGATGGTCGACACGTACGCGGTGAGCCTCCGGCTCCAGTTGATACACCAGCTCATCACGGCCGATGCGTACCGGGAGCTGGTCAAGCGGGACGCCCGGCACATTGTGCTCGGTGCGCGCCAGATGCCCGGCGGCGGGGCGAAGTGGGATTACGTGCCCCCGCCCGGCGGGAACGCCGCCAGGAGCTGCGACTTCTCCTGCGCCAACTACGCCGTCCTGGCCCTGTGGGCCGCCACCGACGAGCGCTTCGAGGTCTCCGCCAGACTGTGGCGGGCGCTGGAGAAGACCTACTGCCTCGGACAGAACGCCGACGGGGGATGGTCCTACTACCCCAGCGATCAGACCAGGCCGGGCAGGGGCGCCCACTACACGTCCACCGGGTCGATGACCACCGCCGGGGTCGCCAGCCTGTACCTCATCATCGACCGCACCTACGCCCGCCAGGGCGGGCTCGGGGCGTTCCGGAAGAGCAAGGCCTACGAATCCATCCAGAAGGGCCTGGCCTGGATGGCGAAGCGCTTCAGCCCGTCGGTCAACACCGGCCGGCCGAGGTGGTTCGAAACCTACTACTTCTACAACTGCGAGCGGGTGGGGGCGGCGGCGGGGCTGAAGTACTTCGGCACCCACGACTGGTTCCGCGGGATCGCCGGAAGCCTGCTGAAGCGCCAGCGATCTAACGGGTCGATCCCGTACTCCATCGCCCCCCAGCACGGCGGCGTCGTCGCCGACACCGCCTTCGCCCTGCTGTTCCTGACCAAGGGCTCCGCCCCCGTCATCTTCAACAAGCTCCGGCACGCCGGCGACTGGGACAACCACATCCGCGAGCTGTCGGGACTGACGGACTGGCTGGCGCGGCAGTCGGAGCGGCCGGCGAACTGGCAGGTGGTGAACCTGAAGGTTCCCGCCGAGGACCTCACCGACTCGCGGATCCTGTACATCGCCGGGCTGAAGCCGCTGAAGTTCCAGGCCGAGGAGAAGGCGAAGCTGAAGCGTTTCGTGGAGCTGGGGGGGCTGCTGGTCTTCCACCCGGACGGGGGCTCGATCGGCTTTCAGCATTCGATCGTCAAGCTGCTGGGCGAGCTCTGGCCGAAGCTGGAGCTGTCGCCGGTGGACCTTTCCCGGCATCCGATCGGGAAGATCTACGTTCCTCTTCGCGGGGCGCGTTTGCAGGAGCTGTCGTCGGCGACGCGGGTGTTTGCGTTGGTGGTTCACGGGGCGCCGGCGAATGCGTGGGAGCGGCGGCAGTTCGCCACGGCCAAGCACTATTTCGACCTGGGTGCGGCGCTGCACTACTTCGCGAACGACCGCGCCCCGCTGCGGAAGATGCCGACGAAGCTGACGTACTTTGCGGAGGCGTTCCGGCAGGAGCTTCCGATCCCGACGCGGGCGGTGTTGCTGGGGCGGATCAAGCATTGCGAGGACTGTCACCGCTGGGACCCGGAGCCGCTGGCGATGGAACGGTTTGCCCGGATGCTTCGGGCCGCCGAAAAGGTCAATTGTCGGGTGAAGGTGGTCACGCCCGATCAGCTCGCCGCCGCTGGCGTGAAGGTGGCGCACCTGACGGGGGTGGGGGCGGCGGAGCTGGGCGCTCAGTGGGAGGCGATCGACGCGTGGGTGAGGAAGGGGGGGACGCTGCTGGTGGATCAGGCGGGCGGGCCGAGGCAGGACGCCGAGGGCAGCTTCGACGCGGGGTTCCGGAAGCTGATCGCGGCGCGTTACGGGGAGGGGGCGTTGGGCCTGCTGTCGTCGTCGCACCCGCTGGTGAGGGGGTTGGAGAAGGTGGTGTACCGGAACGTGCCGGGTATGCGTCGGAAGTCGATGCGTCCCCGTCTGGAGTGCGTGAAGTTGGGGGATCGGGTGGCGATCATATACAGCAAGTACGATCTGACGTGCGGTCTGCTGGGCAACCCGAACCCTCTGGTGGCGGGGGCCGACGGCCCCGGCGCCTATAAGATTTTCTCCCGGCTGGTGCTGGGGTCGTACGGCCTGAGCACGCAGGACAGCGCCCGGAAAGAGAAATGAGACTCCTCTGCTGGGTCCTGGCGATCCTGACGCTTTCCTCGGCGGCCCCTGCTGCGCCGAAGGCCAAGCCGGCCCCCCCGGCCGTCAATGAGGAGAACGTCAAGCGCGCCATCGCGCGGGCGGGGGAGTGGCTCTACTCCGTCGCCAACAAGGAGGGCGTCTGGGACGAGACCAAGCAGCCGGACTTCGACGCCGCAATGAAATGGCGGGGCAGCCCCCTCATGAACTCCCAGTGGCCCGGAGTGACCGCCCTGGTCCTGAACGCCCTGGCCGCCGCCGGCGAGCAGGCCGACCCGCGCTTCAGGAAGGCGCTGAAGTGGCTGACGGCGCAGAAGATGATCGGCACCTACGGGCTGGGCATGCGGATGGAGCTGATCCACCGCCTGAAGGACAGCGAGGCCTACCGCTCGGTCCTCAAGGGCGACGCCCGCATGGTGTTCCGGGCGCTGCGGACGGGCAAGGAGGGGACGATGTGGCAGTACACCCCCCCTCCGGGCAGGTGCTTCTACTCCTTCATCGGGGACTTCTCCAACACCAACTACGGCGTGCTGGGGCTGTGGGCCGCCAGCGACGAGCGGTTCGAGATCCCCGTCGCCGTCTGGCGCAACCTCGAGAGGACCTACCTCCTCGGGCAGCTCGACGACGGCGGGTGGACCTACTACCACCGCGTGCACGTCAAGCCGGGGAGCAAGGCCGTCGGGCACGCCTCCTCCGCCTCGATGACCACCGCCGGCATCGCCAGCCTGTACCTCGTGCTCGACCAGGTCCACATCCGCCGGGGCAGGCTCGGGGCGTTCCGCCGGACGGGCGCGTACAAGTCCATCCAGCGCGGGCTGGAATGGATGGAGAAGAACTTCAGCGCCACGACGAACCCGGGCTGGCCGGAGTTCGCCACCTACTACTTCTACAACTGCGAGCGCGTCGCCGCCGCCGCCGGGATCAAGTACTTCGGCACCCGCGACTGGTTCCGCGAGATCGCCGCCACCCTCCTGAAGGCGCAGAGGGCCGACGGCGCGATCCGGTACAAGACCCCGCGCGGCTACGGCGGCGTGCCGGTGGACACGGCCTTCGCCCTGCTGTTCCTGGCCAAGGGCTCGGCCCCGGTGATCTTCAACAAGCTGCGGCACGCCGGCGACTGGGACAACCACATCCGCGAGCTGTCGGGACTGACGGACT
>CAZNSB010000372.1:0-3258 GCA_964575155.1 uncultured Planctomycetaceae bacterium
CCCTGGATGCACTCGACGATGATGGCGGCGGTCTCGTCGTCCACGGCGGCGGTCACGGCCTCCAGGTCGTCGTAATCCACCTTGACGTTCCCGGCCAGCATCGGCTCGAAGCCCTTCTGGAACTTCCGGGGCGTAAGCGACAGGGCCCCCATCGTCCGCCCGTGGAAACAGTTGTGGAACGAGATGATCTTGTGCCGCCCCGCCCCCCCCCACAGCCGCGCAAGCTTCAACGCCGCCTCGTTCGCCTCGGCGCCGCTGTGGCAGTAGAAGGTCTTCCCGCCGAAGCCCTTCTCGGCGATGGCCTCGGCCAGCTCGAGCTGCGGGGCGTTGGTGAAGAGGTTGCCGGCGGAGAGCAGTTCGCCGGCCTGGTGGCGGACGGCGTCGCGAACGGCCGGATGACAGTGCCCCGTCACCCCGCCGGCCCCGAAGCCCGGGAAGAAGTCGATGTACTCCTTCCCGTCGGCGTCCCAGATCCGCGCCCCCGCCCCCCGCACCATCGCCACCGGCAGCCGCCCGTAATTCGCGATCAGCCACTTGTTCGTCAGTTCCACCAGCTCGGCGTTCGAGGTCATGTCTCGCTCCTGCCTGCGCGGGCATCCGTCCCCACGGAGCAGGTGCTTATAGCGGCCCCCCCGCCCCCCGTCAAGCCGGTAGGGCCGGCAGGATGGCCGGCTCAGGCGCGGGTGGCCTGGACGCGCTCGGCTTGCGACATCGAGGCCAGCCGCTCCACCTCCTGCCCGTCCAGCCCCAGCCCCTCGGCCACGCTCCGGCCGTAGTCGGGATCGGCCTTGAAGAACAGGGCCGTCTGGCGAAGCTGAATCCGCTTCCGGGCCTTCCCGAGGTGTGCGACGATGTTGCCGACGAGGTGCTGGCGGTCGGTGTCGGTCATGACGCGGCGGTAGAGTTCGCCGGGCTGGAAGAAGTCGTCTTCGGTGATCTCCTGCGGGTGGCGGGCGGCGTGGCCTTCCAGGTCGATGGGGGGCTCGGCGACGGCGGGGTCGGGGGCGGGGCCGCCCATCGAGTTGGGCCAGTAGTTCGGCCCGCCGCCGGCGTTGTCGTCCAGCCTCATGTGCCCGTCCCGCTGGTAGTTGCCGGCCTGGGCGGCCTTGGGGGCGTTGATGGGCAGGAGCTGGTAGTTCGGCCCGAGGCGGTAGAGATGGGCGTCGTGATAGGAGATGACGCGGGCCTGGAGCATCTTGTCGGGCGAGGCGGCGATCCCCGGGACGAAGTTGCCGGGGCTGAAGGCCGCCTGCTCGACCTCGGCGAAGTAGTTCTGGGGGTTGCGGTTGAGGACCATCCGTCCGATCTCGATGAGCGGGTAGTCGGCGTGAGGCCAGACCTTGGTGATGTCGAAGATGTTCCAGCGGTACCTCTTGGCCCGCTCGGGCGGCATGATCTGGACGCAGACCCGCCAGGAGGGGAACTCGCCCCGCTCGATGGCCTCGCGCAAGTCGCGGGTGGCGTGGTCGGGGTCCTCGCCGGCCAGGCGCGTCGCCTCGGCCCGCGTGAGGTTCCGGATGCCCTGGGCGGTCTTGAAGTGGTACTGCACCCAGAAATACTCGCCCTTGTCGTTGTACCACTTGAACGTGTGGCTGCTGTAGCCGTTCATGTGGCGGTGGTTCCTGGGCGTGCCGCGGTCGGAGAAGAGGATCGTCACCTGGTGGACCGACTCGGGGGTCAGGGACAGGAAGTCCCAGAACATGTCCGGGTTCGGCGCGTTGGTGGCCGGGTCGCGCTTCTGGGTGTGGATGAAGTCGGGAAACTTCAGGGGGTCGCGGATGAAGAACACCGGCGTGTTGTTGCCGGTCATGTCGTAGTTGCCTTCCTCGGTGTAGAACTTCACGGCGAAGCCGCGCGGATCCCGCGCGGAGTCGGGCGAGCCCTTCTCCCCGCCCACCGTCGAGAACCGGACGAACACGTCGGTCTTCTTTCCCGCGGCGGAGAGGAACTTCGCCCGGGTGTACTCCGTCATCGCCGACGTGCACTCGAAGTGCCCGTGCGCGCCGGCCCCCTTGGCGTGGACGACGCGCTCGGGAATCCGCTCGCGGTTGAAGTGGGCGAGCTTCTCCATCAGGTGGACGTCCTGCATCAGCGCGGGCCCGCGGGGCCCGGCGGTCACGGTGTTCTGGTCGTCATCGACCGGCGCGCCCGAGGCGGTCGTCAGTTTCCTGCCCTTTTTCGCCATTGTTGCTCTCCTTCTGCCAGTGGGGTCCGGCCGGTTCCGTCGTTCCGGATGTCCCCGGTGACATGGTTGCCGGCGGCCTTCCTCGGCCGCCTCTTCGGAATTATAGGCCTCAGATGCTCCCCGGGCGCGAAATCGGCGGCTCACCGCGGCGGTGGGGCCTCCTGCCGGGCGACCCATCGCCCGTCCGGGCATCCGGGCCGGGGGCATCCCCGGCCGGTGCGTCAAGGGCCGCGGGGCGGCGGAACCCTTGGCCGCGACCGGCCTGGCCGGTATAATCCCGCCGGGCGCCGACAGGCTGGAACGGCGACCGGAGCCTCAAGGAGTGTCCGGATGAGGATCGTCGACTGTCACGTGCACGTGCGCGGCGAGGTGGACCCCGGCGAGCTGCTGAGGCAATTGGACGAGAACGGCGTCGAACGGGTCATCCTGCTGTCGCTGTGCGAACGCCGATCGCTCCGGAAGACCCGCGAAAACCTCCTGTACGCGAAGCGCCTTGTGGATGCCTCCCCAGACCGCATCTCCGCCCTGGCCTGGGTGAACCCGACCATCGGGGGGATGGCCGACCTGGCGGCCGAGGCCCTGACCGACATGGGCTTCTCCGGGCTCAAGATCATCCCCGACCACTGGTTCGCCCACGAGCGGCGACTCGAGCCGTTCTGGGAGAGGATGAACGAACTCAACGCGAGCATCCTCTTCCACACGGGCATCCTGTACGGGTTCGAGGACGGCTCGCGGTTCTGCAAGCCGCTGTACCTGGAGAAGCTGCTGCACTATCCCAATATCCGCTTCGCCATGGCGCACATCTCCTGGCCCTGGTGCGAGGAATGCCTGGCGGTCATGGGGAGGATGCGGTCGTCGGCCGGCGAATCCGGGCGCCCGTGGCAGAGCTACGTGGACCTGACTCCCGGGACGCCGCCGCACATCCGCAAGCAGGCCGTCGCCAACGCCATCGATTTCTGCGGGGCGGAACGCATCCTGTTCGGCACGGACGCCGGCGTGCCCGACGGGATGACCTGGCAGAAGGAATGCGTGGAGGGCTACGTGGCCATCCTCGATGAGCTGGACCTCCCGGC
>CAZNSB010000372.1:3268-5457 GCA_964575155.1 uncultured Planctomycetaceae bacterium
GAAGCAGCGCATCCTGGCCGGCACGGCCGACGAGGTGTTCGGCGCCAGGAGCTGAGGGGGGGCAACGCCTACGGGGATTTCTTCTTGCCAGGCTCGGCGCGCCTGGCTACCGTGGCGTGGCGTGGCGGCCAGGGCGGGCGCCGGGCTGGAGCAAGGTGGTCCGATGCATTATCCGCACAGAAAATCGAAACGGCAGCGTGCCCGGCGGATCGGGTTCCGGGCGCGGATGCGCACCGGGAGAGGCCGCCGGATCATCAACCGCAAGCGCCGCCGCGGCCGGCGGGTCCAGGTCGTCTAGCGCCGTCGGGGGCATGCGCCGTGACCTCCCTATTGCCTCCCGCGCACCTGCCGTGAAGCGGCGCGGGCCCACATCCCCAAGCTTCGCCGCCAATTGCACTTGCTGTGAATACGGTGTTCGCATACAATAGCGCCAGGCAGGAGGATGGCTGTGGCGAAGGGCGTTCATGCGCGATGCACCTCGAACGGGCGGTGCGCCGTCGCTTTGGCGGCCGCCGGCCTGCTGGCAGCCTGCGGGTCCGCCGGCGGCTTTGAGCCCCAGCGGGCCTTCCCCGACACCTGGGATCGCATCCACGTCTTCGTGGACCAGCTCAACATCGCGTCCTGCTCGCCCGCCCAGCTTCAGTTCGCGGCGAGCCACTACGCCGGCACGCAGAAGCAGGTCAGCCGGCGCATCGACGACATCCGCGTCTACAACGACGATTTCATCATGCTCCAGTACCGCCTGGGGGTCCGCGAGAGCGGACACAAAGTCGACTACATCCACGACGACACCTGGAGCAGCGACTGGGACACCATCGACCCCCACGAGGACTGGTTCATCCACGACGACCAGGGCAACCGCGTCTTCCAGCTCTACAACGGCTGGCTGGAGGAGTACTGCATGGACATCTCCGGCCAGGTCAACGGCAACACCACCTACGGGTGGAAGGAATACTGGGTCGATTGCGTCATCGCCGACGTCGACGCCAGCCACGGCGACGGCGTCTTCGCCGACAGCACCCACCTGCCCTACGCCGTGCCCGACTACCTGTGGGACTCTCCCATCGGCGCCCCGCCGCACACGCCCTACATCCCCCACATGGAGGCCTTCTACGACTACGTCTACCCGCAGTTCGACCAGGCCGACCGGTACTTCATCCCCAACATCGGCGGGCTGTGCACCACCCTGGACACGACCACCGGCTACTACCAGGACGTCCACGGGGCCATGGTCGAGGGCTTCGCCACCAAGCTGAGCAACTACGACTGGAAGCTCCAGCAGAACCGAACCCTGAACCTCATCCGCAACGGAAAGATCTACATCGCCCAGAGCGGCGCCGGCGGGCATGCCGACATCGCCGGGCGGCAGTGGCTGCTGGGCAACTTCCTGCTGCTCAAGCACGACCGCAGCTTCGTCAACATCCTCGGCGCCGGCGACCAGCTCCACTGGTGGCCGGAGTACGACGTGCCCCTCAGCGCCCCGGCCAGCGCCGCCGTGCCCGACCACATCGACGAGATGAAGGACGCTTCCGGGATCTACGCCCGCCCCTACCAGCACGGGCTGGTGCTGGTCAACCCCACCGGCAGCGCCCGCAGCTACTCCCTGCCGGAAGCCAGCGCCTTTCTGCTGGTGACGCCCTACGGGGGCGGGCGGATCCTCTCCGACGGCCAGATCGAGCGCCCCAGCGGGCTGATCTACACCAGGCAGGAAGGACACATCACCCTGGCCGGGTGGAGCGCGGCGATACTGCTCGAGACCGTCCCCGGGGACGCCGGGCTGGACTGGGAAGTCGGCGTGCTCGACCTGGCGGTGGTGGCCAATCACTTCGGCGAGGGCGAAGCCACCTGGACACGGGGAGACTTGAACGGCGACGGCGTGGTGGACGTGCTGGATATGGCCATCGTGGCCAACCATTTCGGCGAGACGGCCGGGGGGGCGGCGCCCGTTCCGGAACCGACCGTCATGCTGCTGACGGCGCTGGGAACGGCCCTGCTCCTGCCGCGAAGACGGTGGCGATGAGAAAGACAACAACTCGCCGACGGCTGCCCGCGGGCGTTGTTGCGCCGGGAGGTCCGACTCGTTCCCTCACGCCCCGTACGCCTCGCGGAGTTCCCGCGCCCGGTTTGTCTTCTCCCAGGTGAAGTTTCTGCCCGTTCGCCCGAAGTGCCCGTCGTGAGCGGTTTCCTGG
>CAZNSB010000373.1:0-5450 GCA_964575155.1 uncultured Planctomycetaceae bacterium
GCCACGGCCAAGACCGCCAGCCCGGCGGCCAGCCCCGCCACCACCGAGAGCACCGCCAGGGCCGACAGGCAGAAGACCAGCGGGAACGGGGAGGTCGGGGGAATGCGGCTGTCAGCGGCCCTTTGCAGCGCCATGGCAACCCTCGCCGAACCCGCCCGGGCGAGGACGTGCCCGCCACCTCGCCGGGGGCTTCGGGCATTATCGCCGGCCCCCGGCTTTCGTCAAGCCGCAAACCTGCATTGACCCGGGGCCGGTTCGCACGTAAAATATACAGGGAGGGAACCATAGGAGAAGTCAATGGCCTGGCACGGAGACAACGCACTCGCCCCGGCGCACGCAGCCGGGGCCAGCAAGCGGAAAGGCAGCGCCTTTACGCTTGTCGAACTGCTGGTGGTGGTCGCGATCATCGCCCTGCTGGCGACCATGCTCATCCCCGTGCTCGAGCGGGGCCTCGAGCTGGCCCGACGGGCCGCCTGCATGGTCAACTGCCGGGAGCTCCCCCGCGCCTGCACCTTGTACGCCGAGGAGGCCAGGCTCCGCCAACCCAGCCCCCTCCGGCTCTTTCCCACCGTCGGGTCCACCTCGGCGAACTGGCATGACGGCACCAGCGCCAACCGCGAGGTCCTCCAACTGATGGTGACGTACAAGTTCCTCTCCCCCGAGTCCCTCATGTGCCCGTCCCTGGACGACAGCCAGGCGGACCGCATCTCCTCCACCAACAACCCGTGTGGGTACAGCTTCCTCTCGACGGTCGGGCGGACCCTGAACATGGCCGAGCTGCATCCTTCCATCGTGCTGGTGGCCGACCGGAACCCTCGGTTCGCGCCCAACTCCAAGGACATCCTCGCGGACACGCTGCACGTCAACTCCAACACCCATCGGGCCTCCGGGGGCCAACCGGAAGGACAGCACGTTGGCCGGCGGGACGAGTCGGCAAGCTGGTTAACGACCCCCATGGTCAACACCGGCGCCCGCCTGAACGACTATTTCTACGAGTCCGTCAATCCCAACTCGGACAGCAGCGGCACCGCCGGCGCCCTCGACGACGTGCTCACCCTGAACTAGATTCGGCGCGCCGTCGCCGTCAAGGAAAAGGCCTGGCCAAGAGCGCCGGTGCGACGTAGGATCGGGCACGCAACGAGCGGGTTGCCAGGGGAGTGTGACCATGCGGGATCGAGGTGGATTGGGCCGGCCGGCCTCACGTCCAGCCGACGCCCCCGCGCCGGGAGAACGTCCTCCGGCCGGCAGGCGGAAGGGCGAGGCCTTTACGCTCGTGGAGCTGCCCGCGGTGAGCAAGTGGAAAGGCAACGCCTTTACGCTTGTCGAGCTGCTGGTGGTGGTGGCGATCATCGCGCTGCTGGTGGCGGTGATCTTTCCCGGCCTGGGGCGCGCCCGAGAGCACGCGTACGCCGCCATCTGCAAGTCGAATCTGCACCAGTTGCACGAGGCGCTCCAGGTCGCCGGCAGCGAAAGCGACTCGCTGTACGTCCCGGCGCCGGAGGTCTGGGTCGGGACGGTCCGCCAGCGCCGCGCCGGCAGCGTGCTGAGATGCCCCAAGGACGAATTCCTTGACGAGGGCGCCGACCTCGCCGACATGGTGGCCGTTCAGTACCACTACAAGGAGGAGTATCACCACGGCAGCCCGCAGGAGCAGTCCTGGGAGTACCCCATGGAGGACATGCTGGCCGGCGTGGCGATGTTCCAACTGACCGTCACCGAGATCTCACCCGACGTGAAGCAGTTCAACTGGGCGGGCCATTCGATCCTTCAGGTGACGATGGGCTCTGAGATCGAGCTGCGGTCGCTGATGGGCCCCGGTCGTGCCAGCTGCATCAGCGAGATGCACATCTACTATCGCGGCGAGCTGGTCATGCGGCTGACGGGGCAGTACTACGAGAAGATCGACCCTCCGTTCTATCTCACGGGCGAGAAGGTGTCTTACGCCATCAACGCTCGTGTGGGCGTCCTGCCGGCCCGGCCCGACCAGATGTTCCTGGTGGAGTACGAGAAGACCATCGCCCGCCAGGCCGACGACCTGAACCGTTGGCTGGGGAAGGGCCGCCACTTCGGCAACCAGGTCAACATCATCTGCGTGGACGGCCGCTGCCGGACCGTGGAGGACTGGGAGCTGGAACCGACCGACCAGGGGCTGTGGGTGAAATAGGATCGGGCGACGCCGGAGCGGGGACGAGTCATGAAGGGCAGAGCTCCATGGATTGCGGGCGCGGCGGCGGTGGTGGCGTGCCTGTTCGGCTGGCAGTGGTACTGGAACGCGTACGGCGGGCGGGCGAGCAGGCTGGCCGGATCGCCCGACCCGGGGGACCGGCTTCGGGCCGTCCGCGAGCTGCGCGGCAAGTGGGGGCCGCTGGCCCGGCGGACGCTGATGCGACTGGCCGACGACCCCGAACCCCAGGTCGCCTGCTGGGCGGTCCGCGCCCTCGGCGAGCGCAGCGACCAGGCGAACCGGCGGCTGGTGGAGGAGATCCTGGCAAGCTCCCGCCCCGGGCGGGTCCGCGCCGAGGCCGCCGACGCCTTGGGCAATTACCCCCACGCCGAGTTGAAGCTCCTGACCGATACCCTCGGGCGCGACCCGGACCCGGCCGTGCGAGCCGGGGCCGCCAAGGGCCTGGGCGCTCGTCGCGACGTCGCCGCCATCCCCGCTCTGCTGGACAGCCTCCAGAAGGACCCGGAGGTCCGGGTCCGGCAGGGCAGCTTCCTGGCCGTCCGCCGCATCTTGAAGGTCCGGTTCCGGTACGACCCGGCCGCCGGCCCCGAGCAGCGCCGCGGGCAGGTGGAGGACATCCGCGCGATCCTGCGGCGTTTCCAGAAGTAAGCACGATCCGGCGGGCCGGTGGGCCCGCCCTACGGTCTTCACCTGCCCGGCCCGGGCGGCGCGGTTCCTCCTCGAAGCGGGCCCACCCCGCGCTGTATAATCCACCATGGACCCGGAGGCCCAGCGGATGACTCGAGGGAGAGGACTCTTGCCCGGGCGGACAAGCCGCGTCGCCCGGCCGTGCCACAGGGAGGGGCGGTTCGCCTTCACGCTCGTCGAGCTGCTGGTGGTGGTCGCCGTCATTGCCCTGCTGGTGACCCTGCTGGCGCCCTCCCTGGGACGGGCCTGGGGCCTGGCCAAATCGGCCGTCTGCAAGAACCAGCTCAAGCAGCTCTGGGAGGTCTTCCACAGTTCCGAGGCCGACATGCGGTTCCCGCGCCCGAGCGGGTGGGTGGAATTCGTCGCTGCCCAAGAGACGGACCGGCTGACGCGGTGCCCCGCCGACGAGTTCGAGCGTGCCTCGGAACTCGGTCTGGCGGACGTGTACCTGGCTCAAGACCCCGGGGGGTTGACGTTCTACCCCGTCCTGGAGATCATCCGGCATCCCGAGAGCGCCAGCTCCTACTCCCAGTGCCAGCTCTTCAGCCGAGGGGCAAACGTCTACGAGTTCTGGATCGGCAACGCCACCAACACCACCGTCCTCGCCGACAGCGACGCCGACGGCGCGTGCTCGGTCAGCATCGACAGGACCTGCGTCGTGACTCCGCTGTACGCACCCGGCAGCGTGGGCTGCGGCAGCGAGCACTGGGTCTGCCACGGACCCAACATCGGCAAGGGCAACTGGCGGGACGACATCGCCCGCCGCCTCACGGGCAGGCAGTACCACCAGGTCGAGTCGCCGTATCGCGTCACCGGCCTGCCGTGCAGCTACGGCATGAACTGCAACGTCGGCCCGTACGGGGCGGCGCCCGGGCAATTGCTCCTGCTGGACTACCGCAAGACCATTGCCGATCCGGTCCAGGACACCGTCGGCGACGAAGGGGAGTACCTCGAACCCGAGCGCCACCTGGGCAGGCTCAACGCCGTCTTCGTCGGCGGGGACGTCCGCAGCCTGTGGCCGCACGAGCTGAACCCGTACGAGCAGATATGGAACCCCTAGCCGACTACCCGCCCCGATCGACTCGCACGAAGGAGGGGCTCATCCTGGCCGCCGGCGCCGCCCTGGTAGGGGCGGTGGCGGCCGGATCGTGGTACTGGCTCGACCACGGGGCCGGGGCCGCCCGGCTGGCGCAGTCCGAAGACCCCGCCGCTCGTCTCCAGGCCGTCCGCCAGCTCCGCGGGAAGAGCAGCGCTCTGGCCCTGCGCACCCTCCGCCGGCTTTGCGAAGACCCCGACGTCCGCGTGGCGGTGCAGGCCGTCCGCGCCCTCGGCGCCGGCGGCGGGCGGGCCGGCGGCAAGGCCCTCAAGGCGCTGCTGGCCAACGGCAAGCGGGGCAGGGTCCGGGGGGAGGCGGCCGCCGCGCTGGGGCTCTACGAGAGCACCCCGGTGGAGCTGCTCGGGGAGAGGCTGCGAATCACCAGCGAGCCGGACCCCGACGCCCGCATCGGCGCCGCCAAGGGTCTTGCCCGGCTGGGGAAGTCGGCCGGGCTGAAGGAGCTTCTCCACGTGCTGGAGAACGATGATGATCCTCGCGTTCGTGCGGTGGCCGTCGTCGCCATCCAGAAGATCATCGGCGTGCGCTTCCGCTACGATCCGACCGCCCCCCACGACGATCGGGCCGAGCAGGTCGGCCACATCAGGGCTGCCCTCGAACGAGCCAAGTTGCCGTGACGCACCGGGGGCGGTTCTGCCAGCGACAGGCTCATCGGCAAGGGACCCGACGGCGCGGCGGATTCCCGCAACCCCGCCCGCGGAAGCCCATGACAAGCCCAAAAAAAGAAAAAATCAAGAAATTCCTCCTCCATAACCTCTTTGTGGAGCGGCGCGTACAAAAAGCTACATGTTTCGCCTGATATTCCTTGTATTCTTGCTCAGATGTCATATAATGCTGTATGGTGGCAGCTGCGCTTGGTTAGATACCTGAACTTCTGGCTGGCGAAGCAGCTACTTTGGGAACAACTTGACCCCCTTTCGGACCGGTTTCCCCCGGCCGGTTCGAATGCCGAGGCGGTGCCTGTCGTCTCCCCC
The DNA here is from genome assembly GCA_964575155.1 of uncultured Planctomycetaceae bacterium. GTDB lineage: Bacteria > Planctomycetota > Phycisphaerae > SM23-33 > SM23-33 > CAZNSB01. The sequence goes on from CAZNSB010000373.1 coordinate 4,961, forward strand.
CGCGGCAGGCCCGCCGTTTTTTTGCGCTGATCCACCACTTCGGCGGGCAGGGGTCGCCTCCATCGGCGAAACGGGAAACACCCCGGAGAGATTGCGGCCAGGCCGTCTCCGCCCGACAGCGTGCCCGTGCCAAGGAGGCGCATCGCGAAACCACGCTGCGTCTGGACGACGTCGATTCTCCCTGCCGGCTTCCTCGGTCCTGCCGGGTCCGCCCGAACGACGGCGGCTGTTGTGCGGCGGCTATTGCGCGGCGGCGATGGCGGCGGCGATGGGGCGGACGACGCTGGGGATTACGACCCGCCCGAGGAGGTCCTCGCCCACCTGCCCCTGCTGCTTGATCGAATCGACCATGTCGAATCGCTGCCCGCCGCGAGGATAGGCGCGGATGGTGAAATACACGCTGATCGGCTCCTGGTCGTACACGCCGGTGCGGACCTGGTAGCTGCTGTTGCGCGTCTCGATCGCCACCCGCGCCTGGAGGAAACACTCC
>CAZNSB010000374.1:0-5444 GCA_964575155.1 uncultured Planctomycetaceae bacterium
GCCTGTGCCTTCGCTCTCGCCAAGATTCCTGCTCCTGGGCGCGCCCGCATCCGGCGCGCCGGGGCCTGCCTAGAATTCCAGCCCGCCCTTTCGGGCGGCCTCGGCCAGCTCTCTGATCCGGCCGTGAAACGCGTACCCGTTGCGGTCGAACACCACCTGCCTGATGCCGGCCTGGACCGCCCTCTCGGCCAGCGTCTTCCCGACGGCGACCGCGGCGGACTTGTTCCCGCCGTAGGCGATCCCTCCCCGCAGCGACCTGTCCCTGCTGGAGGCCGATACCAGCGTCCTGCCCACGGCGTCGTCGATGATCTGGGCATAGATGTTCTTGCAGCTTCGGAACACCGTCAGCCTCGGCCGGTGGGCCGTGCCCGTCACGCGCCGCCGAACGTGCCGGCGGCGACGCTGACGCCTGACGATCTTTTCCACCAGATGCTTCATGATTGACCCGCGCGGGCCCGGGCGGGCGAGCCCGGCCGCTCTTCACCTCGTTCTCGTGCCAGCCCGGCGGGCAAGGCGCCGCCGACCTCACGCCGTTCCCGCGCCGGCGCCGGCAAAGGCCTTGCCCACCTTCCGCCGGACGTACTCGCCGGCGTAGCGGACGCCCTTGCCCTTGTAGGGCTCCGGGGGGCGGACCCTGCGCAGCCGGGCGGCGAACTCGCCGACGGCCTGCTTGTCGGCGCCGGAGACGGTGAACCGGGCGGGCTCGGTGTCGCCGCGAGCCTGGGGCGTCTGGACGGTCACCGCCAGACCCGCCGGGATCTCGAACTGGCGGGGCTGGGCGTATCCGACGCTGACGGAAACGCGGTTGCCCTGCACCTGCGCGCCGTAGCCCACGCCGTACACTTCCAGCTTCCTCTCATACCCGCTGTGGCAGCCCTGGACCATGTTGGCGATCAGAGACCGCGTCGTCCCGTGAAGCGCCCGCGTCAGCCGGCCATCGTCCCGGCGAGACACGACGATCGTCCTGCCGTCGTCATCCACCCGGACGCTGACCTCCGGGCGGTGCTCCCAGGAAAGCTTGCCCTTGGGCCCTTCCACGTGCACGGTCCTGCCCTCCAGGCGGACCTTCACGCCGTCGAGCACGGGGATCGGTTTCTGTCCTATTCGCGACATCGCCCAACTCTAGCAGACGGTGCAGAGGATCTCGCCGCCGACCTTTTGCTGGCGGCACTTTCGGTCGGAGAGGACTCCCCGGCTGGTGGAGACGATGGCCACGCCCATCCCGTCCATCGGCCTGGGGACCTCTTCCACTCCGCTGTACACCCTGCGCCCGGGCCTGGATACGCGTTTCAGTTCCGTGATGATGTCTTCGCCGTTGGGGCCGTAGCGGAGGTAGATCCGCAGCAGCCCCTGCTTGCCGTCTTCCACGCGCCGGCAGCCCTCGATGTACCCCTCCTCCTTGAGGACCTTGGCGATCCCCTCGCAGACCCCGCTGGCGCGGACGTTGACCACCTCCTTGCGGATGCGGACGGCGTTGCGAATCCGGGTCAGCATGTCGGCAATGGGATCGGAAAGACTCATCGCAGGCCCCTACCAGCTCGCCTTGCGCATGCCGGGGACCATCCCCTTGTGCGCCAGGTTCCTCAGGCAGATCCGGCAGATCTTGAACTTCCGGTAGACGCTTCTAGGCCGGCCGCAAATCTGGCACCGGCGCTGGATCCGCGTCGCGAACTTGGGGGGCCTTCTGGCCTTGGCTCTTTGTGCCGTGGTTGCCATGGACTCCTCGTGATTCAAGTGCGGAAAGGCATGCCCAGCAGCATCAGCAGCCTGCGGGCCTGCTCGTCCGTCTCGGCGGTGGTGACAATCGCAATGTTCATGCCCTGGGTAAACTGCACCTTGCTGGCGTCGACCTCGGGGAAGACGGTCTGCTCGGCCAGGCCCATGTTGTAGTTGCCTCGCCCGTCGAACCCGCTGAGGGAGAGGCCGCGGAAATCCTTCACGCGGGGGATGGCCATGGCGATCAGCCGATCGAGGAACTCGTACATCCGCCGCCCGCGGAGGGTGACCTTCAGCCCGATCTTCATGCCGGTGCGGAGCTTGAAGTTGGCGACGCTCTTCCGGGCCCTGGTGAGGACCGGCTTCTGCCCGGTGATGCGGGCCAGCTCCGCCGCCGCCACGTCCAACTGGGCCTCCTCTTTGAGGAACCTGCCCAGCCCCATCGAGACCACGATCTTCGCCAGCCGGGGAACCGCCAGCCGGTTGGGAAGCCCGAACTCGCGGGCCAACTCCGGGACGACCTCGCTGTGGTACATTTCCAGAAGCCTGGCTACCATCGCCACTTACCTGCCTAGGGGCCCTTGGCCCTGGTCCGGACCGCGCCGAGGGACTGATCGGACTTTTTGGCGATCCTGTGTTTGCCGCCGTCGGCCTGGATGCGGAATCCGACGCGGGTCGGCTGTCCGGTCTTGGGGTCGACGGGCTGGACGTTGGAGATGTCGATGGGCATCTCCTTCTGGATTCTTCCTCCCTGGGGGTGTTGTCGGGAGGGCCGCAGGTGCCGGTAGACGCGGTTGACGCCCTGGACGAGCACCTTTCGGCGCCTGGGGTCCACGCGCAGCACCTCGCCGGTCTTTCCCTTCTCGTCGCCGGCAATCACCATCACCTGGTCGCCCTTGCGCACGTGCCGGGCCATCTCACACCACCTCCGCCGCCAGGGACACGATCTTCATGAAGTTCTTCTCCCGCAGCTCGCGTGCGACGGCGCCGAAGATCCGCGTTCCGCGGGGGTTGCCGTCGTTGTCGATGATGACGGCGGCGCTGCGGTCGAAGCGGACGTAGCTGCCGTCGGGGCGGCGGATGGGAAAGGCCGTCCGCACCACCACGCAGCGGACAATGTCGCCCTGCTTGACCTCCCCGCCGGGGGCCGCCCGCTTCACCGAGCAGACGATCACGTCGCCCACGGTCGCGGTTCGCCGGCTGAACTTGCCGCGCGCCGTCGACCCGCCCAGCACCTTGATGCAACCCACACGCTTGGCGCCGGTGTTGTCAGCCACGTCCAGTTTCGTTTCCTGCTGAATCACTCTCAATCGCCTCGGGTCGCGCCCGTGCCGGCCGGTGCCGCCCGGGCGCGTTCCCGCTTCGTCGGGCGCCGGTCACGCGACGGTCGCCCGCTTCACGACCCGCACCAGGCGCCACGACTTGCCCTTGCTGATGGGGCGGCAGCGGGCCGCCTCCACCGTGTCGCCGACGCGGGCCTCTTCCTTGGGGTCGTGGACCAGCAGCCTGGTTCGCCGCCGCAGGTACTTCCCGTAGAGCGGATGCCTCACCAGGTTGTCCACGACGATCCGCACGGTCTTCCGCCCGGAGATCGAGTCCACCACGCCGACGCATTGGGCCGCCGGCGGGCGGGCCAGGGGGCGAGGTCCACGGGCTGTGGAATCCTGATTCAACTAGGTCTCCTGTGCCTGGCCGGCGGCCTCGCCGGCCGACAGCTCGCGCTCGCGCCGGGCCGTCAGGATCCGCGCGATGTCGCTCTTGGTCTTCCGGAGCATGGAGGGGTCCTCCAGCTTCTCCGTGACCGCCTGCGCCCGCAGGTCGAACAGGTGCCGCTGGAGCCGCTCCAACTCCGCCTGAAGCTCTTCGTCCGAAAGTTGTCGTATTTCCTGTATCTTCATGTGCAGGCCGTCTGCGCTCTCAACGCCCGGCGACCCGACGGGCCACCAGCCGGCAACGGATCGGCATCTTCGCCGCCACGCGACGAAGGGCGGCCTTGGCGGCTTCCTCTTCGACCCCGCCGACCTCGAAGAGGATGGTTCCCGGCTTGACGGGCGAGACCCACTCCTTGGGCTCGCCTTTGCCTTTTCCCATTCGCGTTTCCAGGGGTTTGGCCGAGACGGGCTTGTACGGAAAGATGCGGATGTACACGCGTCCCTCGCGATGCAGGTAGTGGGTCGCGGAGACTCTCCCGGCCTCGATCTGCCGCCCGGTGATCCACCCGGGCTCCAGGCTCTGGAGGGCGAACTCGCCGTAGGCCACCGTGTTCCCGCGGGTGGCATTCCCGCGGACGCGACCGCGGTGGGCCTTGCGGTGCCGAACTCTCTTGGGCATCAGCGCCATCTCAGAACCTGTCCTTCCCGACTATTCCTTTTCCCCGGCCTGCGCCTGGGGCGGGGGCTCGGGCGGGGGCTGTTTGGCCTCGGGCTCCGGGGGCTTGGCGGGCTCGGGGGGGGGCTCTTTGGCCTCGGGCTCCGCCGGCTTGGCGGGCCCGGGGGCCTCCGCCGCCCTGGGCCGGGCCGACTGGGCTTCCGCCTGCCCGCGCCGCGGGCTCGCCGAAGCCCCGCCGCCGCGCCTTCGATCGCGCCGGCGCGGGCGGGGGGGCCTGGGCGGGGGTGCCTCCCGCGGCTGCTCGGGGGAGACCGACTCGCCATACATTCCCCGGTGGATCCATACCTTCACGCCGATCGCCCCATAGGTGGCGAAGGCCGGGGCGAAACCGTAATCCACGTCGGCGTCGAGCGTCTGCAACGGGATCGACCCCATGATCTGCTTGACCCGCCGGCTCATGTCCGACCCGCCCAGCCGGCCGGAAACCTCGATCTTCACGCCCTTCGCGCCCGCCTGCATGATCGCCTGGCATCGCTGCTTGATCGCCCGGCGGAAGCTCGCCCGGCGCTTGAGCTGCTCGGCGATGCCCTCCGCCGCCAACTGGGCGTCCAGGTCGGGCTTGCTGATCTCCAGAACGCTCACGTTGACCCGCCGATTCGTCAGGTCTTCCAGTGCCTCCTTGAGCTTCTCGACCTCCGAGCCCCGCGGGCCGATCACCAGCCCCGGGCGCGCGGTCTTCACCGTCACCTTCACCTCCTCCCGCGTCCGCTCGATCTCAATCTGACTGATCGCCGCGTACGGGGGCTGGCGGTTCAGGCGCCGGTCCACGTACTCGCGGATCCTGTGGTCCTCCACGAGGAACTCGCCGTAGTTGCTCTTGGGGGCGAACCAGCGGCTCTTCCAGCCCAGCCGGATCCCCGTCCGGAAACCAATTGGCGAAACTTTCTGCCCCATCGTGCTATTCCGTCGCTTTCCTTTCCTCTTCCACGACGATCGTAATGTGGCTGTTCCGCTTGGCGATCGGGGAGATGCGCCCCCGGTCCTTGGGACGCCATCGCTTGATCGTCGGGGCCTCGTTGACGGTGGCCGACTGCACGTACAGCAGCTCCACGTCGGCCTCAGACTCGTCGGCGTTGGCCACGGCGCTGGCCAGGGCCTTGCGAACGATGCCGGCGGCCCGGTTCGGGGTGAACTTCAGGAGGTCGAGGGCATCGTCCACGCCGCGCCCGCGGATCAGGTCCACCATGGGGCGGACCTTCCGGGCGCTGATCCGGGCAAACCTGTGTCTTGCCTGCCAAGCCATCGTCTTGCTCTTCGTTGCGGTCAGGTGGCGCCGGCCCGCTTGGGGGCGGTGTGCCCGCGGAAGGTCCGGGTCGGGGCGAACTCTCCCAGCTTGTGCC
>CAZNSB010000375.1:0-5439 GCA_964575155.1 uncultured Planctomycetaceae bacterium
GGACTGGGCCGTGCCGGAAGTGCGCGAGCGCAAGCTGGCGCTGCTGAGGGAGCTGGCCGGGAAGTACGACCTGGCCGGCCTGGAACTGGACTTCCTTCGCCACAGCAGGCTCTTCCGCGATGACGGGCCCGACCAGGACGAGCGCGTGCGGATCATCACCGGTTTCGCGGCGCAGGTCCGCGAGGCCCTGGGCGGGGGGCCCTCGGGCCGGCATCTCTGCGTCCGCGTTCCGCTGGAGGTCTCCGCCCATGCGGCACTGGGGCTGGACGTCCGGCGGCTGCGCGACGCCGGCGTGGACATGTTCAACCTCTCCTGCTGGTACCACACCACCCAGCGATCCGACGTTGCCGAGGTCCGCCGGCTCGTGCCGGACGCGGCGATCTACGTGGAGATGACCCACGCGACCGCCCGGCACCCGTACTTCACGTCCCAGACGCCGTACGGCACGCGCGGCGACCCCCGCACCAGCGACCATCAGCTCTACACGACGGCGCTGCTGGCGCACCGGCGCGGCGCCGACGGGGTGAGCCTGTTCAACTTCGTGTACTACCGCATGGGACACGACGCCGACACCCCCGTCATGGAGCCTCCGTTTCACGTCCTCGCCAGGCTCAACGACACGGAGTTCCTCGCGCGCCAGCCGCAGTGCTACATGCTGGGCGGGACGACGTATTTCCGCCAGCTTCCGCGCGAACTCGCGCCCCGCCAGGCGGCGTCGTTCGAGATGGACATGGCCCCGCCGCCGGGGCCGGAGGCCGCCGCGGCGCCGCAGGGTCGGCTGCGCGTCCATACCGAGCGCCCGCTGACGGCGGGGGACCGCATCTCGGTCGATTTCAACGGCGCCGCGCTGTCGCCTTGCCCGGACGTGTCCGCGTTCTTCGGCAACCCCTTCGACGGGATGATCAGCCCGCCCGCCCACCGGAGGGCGTGGGTGCTTCCGCCGGAGCTTCTCCGGGACGGCCTGAACACCGTCCACGTGGAGCTTCTGGCGGGCGAGCCGGTGAAGATCGTGTACGTCGACGCCGCCCTGCCGACCGGGCCGGTGACGCCCGCGGACGGGTAGCGCCGGCGGGGCGGCGCGAAAAAAAGGAGGCGGCCCGGGCGGCGTGTGCCCGCCCGCCCGGGAGCGGCCGGCCTTTTCCGCGTCGTGGGGCACACCTGCGCGTAGTCCGGGTCCGACCGCCTTGGACCGCCATTCGGTTTATGGTTTTCTGTCTTGGTTTGCCCTGAGCACGGCCCGCAGGAGCCCGCGGATGGCATCCTGTGTTTTCGGATCGCGCTCTCTTGTCGCGGCGCGGACGGCGGCCTGCCAGCCCACGCCGTCGGGGTAGAGGCTGAGGACGTACGCCGCCCGTCGGCGGACGCGTCGGCTGGCGTCCGAGAGCCTCTCGACCACCAGCGGCACCAGCTCTTCCCGCCGCCGCTCGTCGCTGACGTCGACGCGCAGGATGGCGTCGGTCGCGTGCCGGCGGACCCGCTTGTTCGCATCGCCCAGGGCCTTCTTCAGGAGCTCGATCACGAACTCCCGGGTATCGGCGGCCTCGCAGGTGCCGACCAGCGCCATGGCCGTCGCACGGGTCGGAGAATGGGGCGATTCCAGCGCCCTCGCGAAGCCCTCGGCGCCCCGGGAGCCGATGCGCCTCAGCTCGGCCACGACCTCCCCCCAGGGCATCCGCGCGCCTTCCCTGCACCAGCGGCGGGAGAGGACATCGAAGACCCGCTTGGCGAAGTCTTCCTCGGGCGCCTCGGATTTCAGCACGTCCTCGACCATTCCCATCATTTCCTTCTGAAGCCGCTTGCGGGCGTCGTGCAGGCGGCGCTTCACCGTGCCCACCGGCACCTCTTGTATCCCGGCTACGTCCTCTTGGGAATACCCGTTGATGTAGAAAAGCGTCACCGTCTCCCGCTGCGCCCTGCTCAGGCGGGCGGCCGCGGCCATCACCTGGTCGCGCAGCTCCAGGCGCTCGAGTTCGTCGGCCGGTGGGGCCATGTCGTCTGCGGCGCGGCGAACGGCCTCCGAGTCGGCAAGCCGGCGCCGCGACCGCAGGCAGTCGATGCTCCGATGGACGGCGATCGACCGCAGCCAGGCGCCCAGCCGCGACGCGTCCCTCAGCCTGCCCAGCCGGGCAAACGCCTCAATGAACACGCCCTGCGCGACGTCCTCGGCGTCGTGCAAGTCGCCCAGCCTCGCCAGCGCCACGCCGAAGACGGCGTCCTGGTAGCGTCGGACGATGGGCTCGAAGCCCTGCGGCCCGCCGTCGAGGGCCCTGGCGACCAGTTCGGCGTCGTCTGTGACGTTCCGGCCCGTTGCGTTGTCAGGAGTAAGTCGGAGCTGCCCTGCAAGAGGTTCGGTTTCGTTCGGATATTTTCGCTACGGGCCCTCAGCGGCGCAGGGGCGGCTCGGCGCTGACGCCGGTCAGCACGTCGGTGGCGCGGATGCGGGCGCACCGGCCGGCGGGCCCGCGCCACTTGGCCGGGCTGACGGCGACTTCGACGCCCGAGGCCTTGCCGGCCCGGTCGCAGACGACGAACCGCCGGCCGAGGGGCTCCGCCCCGTCGTCCTTGCCGAGCAGGTCGATGCGGATGACGTGCGGGGCGAAGCACTTCACGGGCGCCCCGGCCTTGAGCGTCACCTCGCCCCGGAAGGCGCCCGGCGTCCGGGCGGTCGCGAACTTCATCTCCAGCGATTCGACCTTGTAGGGCAGTCGCGCCAGCAGCACCGGCCGGGCCGGGTCGATGGAGACGTCCACGGCCGAAAGCCTGCCGAGGTACTTCCCGGCTAGGGCGTCGTAGCAGTGCCGCTCGGCGCCGCCGGCCGGGGCCAGCCGGGCGGGGTACGGGTCGTGCTTGAGCTGCTTTCCGTCAATGTGGCATGCCTTCCGGCTGCCGGGCAGCGTGCAGCCGCCGAAGTGGTAGTTGGGCGTCAGTGCGACGAGCGTGGCGCCGCCGGCCTGGCGGGGGTCGTCGAAGGCGAAGATCTCGACGGGGGCGGCGCTTCGGCCCATTTCGTGGCGGACCTGGAAGCGGGGCTTGACGCCGGCCAGTTGGAGGACGCCCCGGGCGACGGCGCGGGCCCCGTCTCCGCGGGCGGAATAGCGGAAGTCGGGATAGGGGTCGATGAAGAGGTACTTGAGCATTCGCAGGTTCAGGAAGACGGCGCGGCCTTTTCCGACCTGTCGGACGGCGAAGGCCTTGGCTCCGGGGGCTTCGGCGAGGTGCGTGACGTCGTCGGCATAGGCCAGGCCGGCCTCGACGGCGGGGACGTTCAGCGCGACGCCCTTGGGCAGCTTCACCATGCTCGCCCGCCGGCTCGGCCTGCCGGCGTCGAAGCCGTCACCGGTGGCGGTGGTGGGCGCGCCGGCGCGGTCGGTGAGGCGGTGGGGGAATCGCCTGGCCATGAGCTGCTCGTACGTCCCGCCGGAGGGCAGCCTCATGCCGGTCTTCAGCAGCGTTGACTTTCCCGGCTGCGGGCGGCGGATGCCGAACAGGTCGTCCAGCCTTCCCTTGGGCAGGCGCCGCCCGTGCTCGTCCATGCCCGCGGCGAAGCAGTCGGCGACGACCGTGCCGCCGCGGCGGACGAAGGCCTCGACCTGCTGGCATTGCTTTTTGCTCAGGGCCTCGCATTCCGGAAGCACCAGTAGCCGGCAGCCGGGCAGATCGCCGGCCGCCAACTGCTCGTACGAGACGTACCGGTACTGAAGGCCCAGGTCCTCCAGCAGGTAGCACCAGGCCTCGCGCGCGTGCAGGCACAGGGCGTCGTCGTAGTGGTTGCGGGTGCTGGAGTCGGCGTAGTAGTTGTCGCGCCACCCGTCCTGGGCCCACCGGGCGTGCTCGCTGTCGCGGGAGTAGAGGATTCGCACGGCCGAGTCGTCGGGGCCGAGGACGGCGAGCTGTCCGGCCAGGCCTCCGCGCCAGGCGCGGAAGGCGGGCTGGAGGAGCTTGCCGCGCGGGCGGGGCGGGTAGTCGGGGTAGGCGCGGTCGAAGAGCTTCTGCGTCTTGGTTTCGAAGAGGACGGCGGCGTTGTACCCGCCGAGGACGCGGCGCCAGGTGTTGTACACGTCGTGGACCTGCCCGTACTCGAGCTCGTGGGCGCGGAGCCAGAAGCCGTCGGGCCCGGCGAAGGACCGAATCAGCTCGTGCTGGTCGGCGTGGTAGTTGATGTCGTTGTGCTCGATCATGCGGCAGGCGCGGGAAGCCGCCCAGAGGTCCCACCCGGTCTGGGCGAGGGCGCGGACCATCAGCACCCCGCCCGCGGCCGGGGCGCGGCGGTCGATAATCTGCCGGCAGCGCCCGTAGTAGCGGACCAGGACGGTGTCCATGAAGCGTCGGTGATCGACGAAGGGGGCGAAGTTGTCGGCCCCGGTGCGCCGGACGCGCGCGGCGACCTCGCGGAGGGTTAGCGGCACGACCTCGTCGAGGGACTTGAACTCGGTGTCCCATTCCCGGTTCAGGGCGGCGACGCCGGCGTACTGCGTCTTCAACCAGCGGCGGAAGCCCGCCAGGCAGTGGTCGGAGAAGCAGACGGGCGAGGCGGCCCCGTGTGGTCCCAGGCCGATCTCCGCGCCGAGGCAGTAGAACACCGGCTCGAACTTTGCGCTCTCAGCGACCAGGGCCTCGACGGCCTTGGTCGTCCGGGCGTGGAGTGCCGGGTCGCTCAGGCAGGGCCGGCGGGCCAGGAGCCTGCCTTTGGCGGCGGCGGGGTCGTCGGCCTCGCCGAAGGCCTTGTTCGCCGCCGCGTACTCCTTCGACTCCGGGCCGTGGAGGATCACACCGGTGGTCGTCTCGACGTAGTGCGGAAAGCCCAGGTCGCGGGGGGCCGTCCACAGCGGCCGGCCCTGGCCGTAGCGCAGGGACGTCCCCCAGATGCCCATCTCGCGCAGCCGGCGAAAGTACGGCGCGTGGTCGCCGTTGGGGGGCCTGGGGCCGGCCCATTCCCACAGCAGGTTGACGTACCCTCCGGCCTGGAAGACGCGCTCGGCGAGCCGGCGGTAGGCCTGCTGCGGATCCGGCTCGGCCGGCGCCCGGCCGGCGAGTGCGAGCACGGATGCGCTGATGGCGAGTGCGGACGTCATGGCCCGACCCGTTGCGGCGGCAATTCTCATGGTTCTCTCCTGCGGCCGCTGCGCCGGCGCGTCTTCAGTCGAGCCGATCGATGCGGCAGGCGGCGTCGATGGTCACGGGCGGCAGCTTCACCGAGAGCTGGTTTTGCTTCGTGCCGAGCTCGTCTGTTCGGACCTCCTTCCCGTCGGCGGGATGGATCCACCGGGCCTTGAACCTGCCCGGGCCGGTCTTGACGAACAACGCGTACGGCAGTTGGAAGGGCTTGGTGTGGTCGGCGAAGTGGTGGACGTACAGGACGGTGGTCTTGCCGTTGGAGAGGGCGTAGGTGCGGATGTCGGTGTGCTCGGTGTAGCCGCTGCGGACCGGGCGCATGTCGAT
>CAZNSB010000376.1:0-5437 GCA_964575155.1 uncultured Planctomycetaceae bacterium
GCGCCCGCCACGATCCACATGACCGGCGCGGACCTGGAGAACACCTCGACGGCCCCGGGCAACCTGGCCGGGCTGGCCGGCCTGACGCTGGTCTTCGCCGGCGGCGAGGGCGCCACCGACGACTTCGAGGTCGCCGGGCAGGACAAAGGGCCCGCCGCTGCCGGGTGGACGGAGAACTTCGCACTGGGCACGCTCCAGCTCGGCGGGTCGGCGGCCGGGCGGATCAGGCTGGTGGACGCCTACGACAACGTCCCCGGGCACGACGAGGCCCTGTACACCGGCACGCTGGTCCTGAACGCGGGCGCGGCCGTCGACTGCAACGGGCTGAACCTCTACTACCGCAACGGCGGCGATCCCAAGCAGCTCTTCGGCGGCGACGCCCAGCTCGACGGGGACGTGGACGTCCTCGATCTGACGGTCCTGGCCAACCACTTCGGCTCGCCGGATCCGGCCTGGGCCCAGGCCGACTTCAACGGCGACGGGGCCGTGGACGTCCTCGACCTGACGATCCTCGCCAACCACTTCGGCAGCGCCACCGCCGCCGCGCCCCCCGGGGCGCCCCTTCCCGAGCCGGCCTCCGCGGTCCTGATCGCGGCGGCCCTGTGCCCCCTCGCGCGCCCCCGGCGCAGGCCGGCGTAGCCCAGAGGGGACGACCCTGCGGGGCCTTCGGGGGCCGAGGGGGCGGGACGATCGGGGTAGGCCGGGGCATCGCCCCGGCGGGCAGAGGCGGCGGGGCGATCTCCGCAATTATGGCATCTGTCCCCCGGACTCCGACTCCGACTCCGCAGTTGCAGTTAGGGCATCTGTCCCCCGGACTAATGAGTCGGCCGGCAGCAAATGGCCAAACGAGTCGATGTCCGCCCGATAGAGTCGGCCCACGGTGTCCCACAGCGTGCGGTCGTAGAAGCGTCTGTAGCTCGGATACCCCTCCCCGGCCAGGAGATCGCCCGGGCGCAGGTCCGCCGCCGGGGCGTCGCCTTCGGGGAGGTACCTCATGGCGTGGCGCTCGGGGATCACAATCTCAAGCCCGAGGGCGGCGCCGATCCGGGCGGCGCCCTCCGCCAGGTTGTCCATCGGGCCGACGAAATCGAATTCCGTCTCGCCGAGGAACCAACTCACCGGGCGCCAGTGCCGGTTCTCGCGGTTGAGCCTCCGCGTGGTGAGGTACGAGACGAACTCGCGGAACGAGATGCCGGCGCCTTCGGCCGGGCGGCGTCCCCGGACGAGGCGCATCACCTTCAAGGCGGGCCTGTGAAGGTAGTTGTGGCCGGCGACCAGCTTGTCCAGATACGCCGAGACCAACCGGCTCCACGGGTCTCGCACGAATGCGAACTTGTAGTAGTCCCTCAGGCATCGCTTGCGCTGCCAGGGGGGCTTCCTCCCCAGACCGTGGCGGGGAACCGCGTACGCCCTCTTGTTGCGGGTCTTGCAGCCGTCGTCACCCACCAGGGCCAGGAACCACTCGATCAGGCTGCTGCCCGCCACCTTCGGAATGGCGCAGTAGATGAACCGGTGCTCGTCGCTGACAAGGTACTCGCTCTCGGGCCTTCGACCCAACATGGCTGACTCTACTTCCCGTCCCGGCCCCGGGGGCCGCCAACCGGATCCTCTTCCCGCGGGCGCCGCCGCGCCGGGCGCACGTCGCTCGCGCCGGGCTGCCGGGCGGCGGCGGGATTCGCCTCAGGCCCGGCGGCGTCCTCCGGAGGCCGGGGAAGGACTTCTATGGATCTCAGGGCCACCGGTCTGTGATTGGGAAAGGATGCCTTCAGCGCCTCATCCTCGATGCGGACCCGGCGTTGCAGGCGTGCGCTGACGATGAGGACCGATCCGATCCCCGCCAGCCGCCGCGCCAACCATCGGTCACACCATTTCAGCAGGGGCAGGTTCACCCGGTCCGCCTGCAGGTCGACGACCTTGAATCCGTGAAGAGATATCAGCTCGCAGAGGAACCTCGGCGTATAGGCGTGAAGGTGCTGGACGTCCTTGAGCCAGTGAGGCTGCCCGCCTCGGATGAGCCTTCGGATTTCCTTCCAGTATCGCAGGTTCGGGACACTGGCGACGATCAACCCCTCCTGGCGAAGGGCGCGGTTGGCCTGGTTCAGCGGGCCGTGCCAGTCCGCCACGTGCTCCAGGAACGCACCGGCGTGCACGCCGTCGAAGCTCGCCGGCTCGACGGGCCAGTCTCGTTCCAGGTCCGCGACCTTGCACTCATCATAGTGCTCGCGGGCAATGGCGACGGCGTCTGCCAGGCGGTCCAGCCCGACGATCTCGAACCGCTCCGCCGGCAGCCATCGGCGCAGCGGGCCGATGCCGCAGCCCACGTCCAGGATCCGATATCGCCGGCCCGATCCCGGGCACTCCGCATGGCGGCGGAACGCTTCGCACGCCCGCTCCAGGCGGACGGACTCCTCCCGGTCGTAGGGCGCATCGCCATGCGAGACCTTCCAGCGAAGGTCGTCCCGGCCCGAGCCGCTCATTGGCACCTCTCCGGCGCAACCCGTCGCATTGACGGTCGAACGCATGATAGGCCCCGGCCGCCGAACGAGGCAAGCCGAATTGGATTGGCGGATTCACGTCGTAAGTGCAGCGGGTTGACAACATGCCGGGCTGGTCAATGGTCGTTGCAGGACGGCGCGCGCCGATATAGAATGGGCGGCGGCGAAGCGGGTCACTTGTGCGCGAGCATGCGGGGAGGCGGTCATCGTCTACGTCGAGGTCAGGAAGAACGGTCGTGTCGTGGCTCGCCGGCCGGTGGACCGGGCGGCCGCCGAGGCCGGCTGCGTCGTCCGGCTGCGGGGTGTCGGCGAGGTCCGCCTGAGGGCGGGCGAGTCGGCCCGGCTGGGGGAGCACGAGGTGCGGATCGCCGCCGCCGGCGTCGGCGAGGGCGCAGGGGGGCTTCCGCTGGGCGCATACGTCCGCCAGAAGAAGCTCAAGCCCCGCCAGGTGCTGGCGCTGATGCGGACGGTCTGCCGGGCCGTCGGGCACGCCCACCACTGCGGGATCGTCCACCGCGACCTGAGCCCCTCCCGCATCCTGGTCGATGGAAAAGGCCGGCCGCACGTGCCGGACCTCGGCCCGGCCGGGGCCGCCGCCGAGGACGGGCAGTGGCTGACGGTCCTCGCCGGGGGCGAGGCGGGCGGCACGCCGGCGACCCTGTCCCCGGAGCAGGCCGCCGGACGCGTCGATGAGATCGACGCCCGGACCGACGTGTACAGCCTGGGCGCGATCCTATTCGGCCTGCTGACGGGCGAGTCGCCGCACGACCTCTCCGGCAGCCGGCACGACGCCGCTCGCAGGATCGCCGAGGCCGAGCCGCGCCGGCCGCAGGACGTGGGCAAGAAGGTGGACCGGGAGCTGGAGGCGCTGCTGGCGAAGGCCCTGGCCCGGGAGCGAGACGCCCGCTACGCCGACGCCGGCGCGCTGGGCGACGACATCGACAGGTACCTCCGCGACGAGCCGCTGGCGGCGGTGGCGCCGACCGCCGCCTACGTCGCGGGCAGGCGGCTGCGGAAGCACGGCGTCCGGGCCCTGATCGGCGTGATGGGCCTCCTGATCCTGGTGCTGCTGTACATGATCGCCGCCGCGCTGACCGGCAGGGCGTACCGGGAGGCGGTCTCGTTCCGCCTGGCCTCGGAGACCGCCTGGGCCGGCGTGAAGGACCTCGACCGGGTTCAGGGGTTCGCGCGCCGGCTGGACGAGGCGGAGGCCGTCGGCCGGGAGGCCGACGAGCTGTTCCGGGGCGGCGACTTCCGCAAGTCGATCGGGGCCTATCGGAGGCTCCTGAAGGCCTGCCGGGAGCTGGAATCGCTCGAAGCCGATCGCCAGACGGCGCTGTCGGGCAGGCGCGAGGCCGGGCGCGCCGCCGAATCGGCCCGCAACGCCCGGGCCGAGATCTCCGCCCGGGACCTCTGGGCCCAGGCCGGCCGCTTGCAGCGTCAGGCCGAGTCGGAATTCGCCGCCGGGCGGTTCCGGGAGGCGCTGGCGCTCTGGGTCCCCGCCCGGGCGAGGTACGCCCAGGCCCGCGGGGAGGTGTCCCGGCTGGCGGGGCTCGCCGGGGAGGCAAGGCGCCGGGCGGAATCGGCGGCCGGGTCGGCCAGGCAGGCCCGCGCCGAGATCGCCGCCGGGGCGCCCTGGGACGAGGCGTCGGCGGCCGACGAGAGGGCCCGTTCGGCCTTCGACGCCGCCGACTACAAGGGCGCCGAGACGCTTTGGGCGGCCGCGCGGGCGAAGTACGCCCGGGCCGAGAGGCAGGCCGGGCAGCGAAAGGACGCCGCCCTGGCGTCCAGAGGCCGCGCCGACGCCGCGGCGGCCGCCGCCGCCCGCGCCCGCGCCGCCGTCTGCGCCAAGGGGTTCTGGGACCAGGCCGAGGCCCTACAAGCCAGGGCGCAGCGGGCCTTCGACGCCGCCGAGTTCACCCACGCCGGGGAGCTTTGGGCCTCCGCCGCCGCGACGTACGCCCGGTCCGAGGGGGAGGTGTCCCGGCTGAGGGCGCTGGCGGTCTCGGCCGGGAAGAAGGCACGGGCCGACGCCCTGGCGGCAAGGGGCGCCGGGGCCGAGGCCGACGCCCGATCGCTCTGGGCCCGGGCGGAGGAGCTCGCCGCCCGCGCCCGCGCCGGCTTCGAGGCGGGCGACGCGGTGGCGTCGCGTCGGCTGTGGGAGGCGGCCGGTGCGGCGTACGCCCAGGCCGGCGATCATGCCAAGCGTGTGGCCGCGGTCGGGAAGGCAAAGGCGGAGTACGAACGGGCCGTCAGGGCCTACGACGTGGTCATGCTCAGCCGGTACGGGGGCCGGGCCTGGGCGCAGGTGGCGGCGGCCCTGAACGCCGCCCGGCGGGCGGACGACCCGGCGGAATCCGTCGCCGCGTACCGGCGGGCGGCGGGGCTGCTGGCACCGGCCGCCGCCGCCGCCGAGAAGGGGCGGGCGGAGGAGAGGAGAAGACGCATCGGGGCGCACCTGGCCTCGGCCAGGGCCCTCTGCCGCTCCGGCAGCTACCGGCGGGCCCTGGAAGCCGCCGACCGGGCCCTGGAGATCGATGCCTCCCACGCGGCGGCGCTGGCCTTGCGGAAGCAGATCCGGCAGGGGCGGGCGGCCGAGGAGCGTGCGGCGTTCCGCCGGCACATGTCGAAGGCTCGAAGGCTCAGGGAGGGCGCCGATTACCGCGGCGCGATGCGGGAGGTGGCCTCCGCGCTGGAGGCGATGCCCGGGGACGCCGAGGCCAGCAAGCTCGCCGGGCAGCTCCGGCGGTACCTCCCGCAGTACGCCCTCCAGGCCACGCTCAAGGAGAAGGGGCACACGGACTGGATCATGTGCGCGGCGTTTTCGCCGGACGGGAAGCGCCTGGTCTCCGCGGACGTGGGCGGGGCCATGATCGTCTGGGACCTGGCGGCGGGCAAGCGGGTCCAGTCGCTGAAGGGTCACGCCCTCGCCGTGACCAGCG
>CAZNSB010000377.1:0-5423 GCA_964575155.1 uncultured Planctomycetaceae bacterium
GCGGCCGGTCGTTTATGTATTCCAGTAAAACGGGGTTTGCGGGGAACCCGGAAATAGGCGCCTTTTGACCCCCGCACCGGCGTTTGCGATGCGCCAAGGCCGATTTGTCGCGCGGGTGTTAAGATGGGTAAGGCGAAACGCGCGCTTTTTGATCGCTTTTGGTCAAAACGCGTCAAAACTGTTCGTTTTTGGTCCGCTTTTGATGGCTTTTTAACGGCACATCGGCAGCGGGCGATATACATCAAAACGTCGATTCTCTCCCGCGCACGCGCATGCTGTGGTAGCGATTTCGATACTCAGGGGGCTCTCCTCCCCAAAAGTTGGCGGTGTGAGGCATAAGAGAGGGGACATCGCGTGGCCTTCGGTCCATCAAGTTCTTTGCTGACAAGGACTTGGGGGCCGGGAGGCGACACCCGATGCGCGGCGGCCTTGGCGTACCCGCGGCGGGTCAATCGGCCTCCGTGTCGCTGGGCGGTGGGGGCGGAGGCCCACCGCGCGGGGCGGTCTCTCGTTCAGCGGTCCCTTCCTGCGGTGTCTCGCGCGGGGCCAGGTCCAGGGCGGCCGAGTTGATGCAGTACCTCAGGCCGGTCGGCTTCGGCCCGTCCGCGAACACGTGCCCCAGGTGGGCCCCGCACCGCGAGCACACGACCTCGGTCCGCTGCATGCCGTGGCTGTCGTCGGCCTGCTCGGCCACGTGGCCGGGGTCGGCGGGCCCGTGGAAACTGGGCCAGCCCGTGCCGGAGTCGAACTTCGTCTCGGAGTCGAACAGCGTCTGCCCGCAGCAGACGCAGCGGTACACGCCGGGGGTCTTGGTCTTGCAGTACTGGCCGGTGAAGGCCTGCTCGGTGCCCTTCTGGCGGGTCACGTGGTACTGAAGGGGCGTCAACCGGTCCCGCCACTGCTCGTCGGTCCTGGCCACGGGGTACTCCTTTCGGGCGGCCGCGGACGCCTCGCCGGAACGAGCCGCCGGCGCGGGGGACGTGCCGCAGGTCATGCACGTTTCGGGTGAGGCGGACCCCTCGGCCGCCTCCCCGGAATGCTTGCGGCAGGAGGGAGCGACCGCGGCCAGCGCGGCCGCACAGACGAGCATCAGCCATCGGCGCTGCCACATGGTTGTCCCTCCTGCCTTCGCACATTGTAGGTCTGCCCAGGCAGGTGCGACAAGGGGGCCCCGCGGGGAACGCGCGCAGGGCGAGTGGGACAAGGGCGGTGCGCCGCGCAGGCGCCGGACCGGCCACACGGCTCACGGGCATGGCGGCCGGAAAAGCTGTGGGGCCGAAGCCAGAAAGGCGTGGTGCCGAAGGAGGGAGTCGAACCCTCACGGCCATGAAGGCCACGGGATTTTGAATCCAAGGCCTGCCCACGACAACCGGCCGCACAAGGCCACAACACGCGATTTCAGACGACACAGCACCCCACGAGCATGCCGATTTCTGTGACCTATTTGTGACCAAGCCGGAGCGGCTGCGGAGACCTACGAGGCCTTCTCCAAACGAGCCACCCGGTGCCAAGAAACTGGTGTACAACCTTGGCGTTGACCTTGTATACTGACGTTCCGAGCCCATGTGCGTGATGGATAGGAAACATAGGAATGAGCCATGGCTGACATCCCAGTGGTGAAGTTGGATCTGGGCAACTTGACCGAGCCGGCGAAAGTGCTGGTCGAGAAGATCTCCGATCTCATGGGAGGCGTTTTCAAGCCGTACCAAATGGTCCGAGTGGCCAAGGCCCAAGCCGAAGTCGACCGAATCGAAGCGGAGGCTGAGATTGTCGTTACCGATCTGCACAGGCGGGCCGCGCGCCGCTGGTTAGAGGAGGAGGCGAAGAAGCAGGCGAACATCGAGAGCATCACAGGAAAGGCTTTGCCACTGCTTGAGGAGAGCGCTGCGCCGCAGGACGTTTCCGACGACTGGATCACGAAGTTCTTCGAGCAGTCGCGGATCGTTTCCGACGAGGAAATGCAGCAACTCTGGGCCCGAGTGCTTGCGGGTGAGGCGAACGCCCCCGGCAGTTTCGCGAGGAAGACGGTCAATATCATCGCAGATCTGGACAAAGCTGATGCCCAGCTTTTTACGGAGCTGTGCGGTTTTGTTTGGTTCATTGACAAGCTGATCGTACCCTTGGTGCTAAACCTGAGGGATAAACGTTACAGAGACCGCGGGATAACGTTCGGTGCCCTTGAGCATCTGCAAAGCCTAGGGCTCGTTCGATTACCTGCCTCTTCGGACTACGTAGTGCGGCTTCCCGAGGTCACAGTCTTTCGATACTACCAGAGGAGCTTTGAACGGAGATTCCGCTCTGTCCCAATTCCGGGCTTCGGTGTCGGGAAGGCGCTTTTTACGAGGGCCGGCCGCCAGCTCGCGTTTGTGTGCCATGCTCAGCCGGTGGACGGTTTCTTCGATTACATCTTCGAGAAGTGGGGAAATCGGGACGAGTGACCAAGTCCGTCGGAGGTATTCGGCTGCAAGGCAACGTGACACAATGCGAGACGACGTGCGGACCGGTGCACAACCCCCGCGATTAGGTACTACCGGAGACGAACGTCGACGGAGACCCCATACGAAAAAGCCGCCGCCTAGTGCTGAGTTTCTTTCGCACGTTTTTTTCGGAAACCGCGATTTTGGCCGAAAAACGCGTGGCCACTATTCTGGACGTCGAAAAAATCCTAAATAGCGGAAATTTCTGTCCCAGGGCCGAACATAGAAGTTCTTACTTGACCCGAACCACTAGATGTGGTATAGAGGCCACCGGGTCAAAGGGTGGAACGGAGTTCAAGCACCGGTTTTCCGGAGGGTAGATTCTTGACCTTTCCCGAAAATGGGCGATACTGTATTCGGAGACAGTTGTGGTCGACAGACCACGAAGGATCATTGGGGCAAGGTCCGCCTAGCGGGCTTTGCCCCGTTTTTTTGCTACCCGGAGGGGTGGCCGAGAGGTTGAAGGCAGCTGTCTCCAAAATAGCAGTGGTCTGTAACGACCACCGCGGGTTCGAATCCCGCCCCCTCCGCCAGCGGCCGTTCAGGCATGACGCCACCTAGCCCAACCACGGTTACGCGCGCCCAACCACCTTCTCCGTGGTGCTGATCCGCCGGCCGCACGCCAGACACTCCCGCCGGCGGACGATCCGCCCGCCCGGAGCCGGCCAGGTGTAGACGACCCGCCAGGACCGGCCGCCGTGCCGTCCACCTTGCCCGCCTGACCGCCTGTGTGCCCGTCTGGCAGCCGACCTCTCGCCCGACGGCGTGCCCGGCCGGGCCCACTCGCCGCCGATCCGACCGTTGCACGCGGTCCGGCGGACAAACGAGCCACGCATTTGCCTTCTGACGCACGATCTCCCGTCGAGATGGCCCCAAACCCCATATCCGTACCCGTTCGCAGGCAGGCGCCCCCAAGGCGCAAGCGAGCGGCCGTCACTCAGGCAGTTTCTGCCGTCACGTGCGGGACCGCTTGGGTGCCCGGCCCGCGCTCATGGCAAAAGGGGAAGATGTGGTGCCGAAGGAGGGAGTCGAACCCTCACGGCCATGAAGGCCACGGGATTTTGAATCCCGCGCGTCTGCCATTCCGCCACTTCGGCAACCAGGTTTCAGGTAGGAACTTATGTCATCTCGGCGCAGGGCGCCTGAATCCGCATCACTCCGGCCTCAAGCAAGACCATGGACTGGAGAATCCGATGTCGGGGCAGATGACTACTCCGAGAACGGCTCATCTCGGCTTCTTCGACTCCCGCATCAGTTCCGGCAGGCGTTTCTTCGCGCGCTCGCCGAGTTCGCTGCCGGCGAACTCGCGGCTGAGTTTCCTGAGGATGTCGGCCGCCCGGGGATACTGGCCGTTGCCGGCAGCCTGTTCGGCCTCGGCGAACCGCGTCTCGAACTGGTCGGCCAAGGCCTGGGCCTCCTTGGCGGCCTGCTTGCAGAGGCCGAACGTGTCGCTGGCCGCCGCGGCCTTCTTCAGTTCTGCGTATGCCAGGCCGAGTTTCTTGCGCTTCACGAACTCCCGGGCCTTCGCGATGGCCGGCTCGACGTGGCGGAACTCGGTGTTGGCCAGGAACCAGTCGCTCATGACCTCGGACTTCGTGTTGACGGCGTGGCCGAGACCCTCCCAGACCTCGAAGGTCACGTTCGCGCCCAGCCGCCGATACGAGGCAGCCGCGGCTTCGGCAGTCTTGTGGAACTTGTCCTTCTCGCCGACACCGACGTACACGGCCTTTCCCCTGTACGCGTCGCGCGCTCCGCCTCCGGAGGCGCGCCCCCCCGCTCCCAGGACGAGGATTCCCGTCCACAGCGGGAGCGTCTGTTCGGCGATTGAGCCGGTCATGAACCCCCCCTTGCTGAACCCGCCGATGAACAACTGCTTGGTGTCGATGCTCAGTTGCTTCACCAGGTCCGGCAGGATGCGTTTTACGGTCGCGACGTCCTTGCCGACATGGCCGAACCCACCCGACCCCCGCTTGTAGTACTCCATGCCGACAATGATGCACCGCTTGCCGCCGAGGACATTCTTGAACGGCCACGTCGTGGCCTTGCCGTTCATGCCGTGATAGCAGACGACCAGCGGCCACTTCGTCTCGGGCGTGTACTCGTTCGGGACGTACACGAGGTAGTAACCGTCCCCACCGATCGAGGCGTCTTCAACTTTCGTTTCCTTTCCCGGAGGAAACTCGGGCAATTCCGCTCCCGTGGCTGGAGCAACCCACATCACGCCCAGCGCGATCGCCAGTGCCGCGCCGGCGACAGGTTTCCACCTATGTGGTCCACTCATTTGGCTCGTGCACCCCTTTCCCGGACATTTCCCGGATATAGTCTCGGCCATGACCCTTGCGGCCAGCCAAGGAGCATTTTCGCCTGTGGCACGGGGTAGGTCAAGGGCGAGATCAGACGCCGGGCCCTCTTGACGGCCTCAGCGCGGCGGCGAACCGCAGCAAGGCACCGCCCTTGTGCCGACACTTCCCCGCGTCCGCCCGGGCGTGTCATGGTGGCACGAATGGCGCCGACACAACGGCGCCGTCCGCCCGGCGCCGGAGGTCGGCTCGTCCAGCCGGTCGCCGGGAGCGGGCGCCGCCCGCCGCGCCGAATTCGGGCACACGCCGGGCCGGTTGTCAAACCCGTGTTCGCGACGGCCTGGCCGGCGCGCGGAAATCGCGGCGAGTAAACGTGCTGGCTGAAGGGTTGCCGGCCAGGCGAGCCGGTCAAACGTTTGAGGCCCGTGCCGAAAAGGGGTAGAATGGGCCGGCCAGGTTCCGCTTGGCCGCTCGGATGACCGCGGCAGGTAACGCGCCTCCGCCATGCCGTTTCCGGTTGGCGAGAGGCAGGGCCCGTATCGGGCCTTGGCCAGCGACGGGAAGGAATCGGAGCGCGGGCCGGACGACGCCGTCCGGCGGGCACTCACCAATGACATCTATGGCCATGAACCCTTCAGACCAGGAA
>CAZNSB010000378.1:0-5422 GCA_964575155.1 uncultured Planctomycetaceae bacterium
ACCTCCGCCTGCAGCGATACATGCTAAATGGAACTGTAGAAGATGGGTCAAGGGTCTGACCGACGGCTTCCTGGAGGCGACCTACCTGGCGATGCGGGGCAAGAAGTACCACGTTCAGGCGCCGTATGAGTGGACAAGAGACTGGCGGCACGCGGCGCTGCTGTGGGACGTCGACCAGCGCCGCCTGGAGATCTACCTCGACGGCGAGCTGGCCAGCGGCGCCGTCATGCTGAACGGGCGCCCCAGCAAGGACGAGGCGTGGTGCGCGGCCCCGTGGCACGTAATGACCTTCTGCAACGCGGCCATGAGTATCGTATGCGTCGGCGCCGAAGGCGGCCGGGGGGCCACCGACCGAGACGAGTACTACGTCTACAACCACGCCCTGTCGGCCGAGGAAATCCGAAAGAACATGCGGGCGGCCATGGGAAAGGTCGTCCCCCCCACCCTCGCCCCGGCCGGGGGGAAGTTCCACGAGGCCGTCCGGGTCGAGGTCCGGAGCCTGTGGTCCAACCCCACCCACCGCTACACGACCGACGGCAGCGAGCCGACGGAAGCGTCCCCCGCCTGCACCGGGCTGATCGTGATCCGCAAGACCGCCACGGTGAAGGTCAAGTCCTTCCTGAGCGGCTACGCCGCCTCGGAGACGGCGACGGCGACGTTTCAGTCTCTCGGCCCGGACCGCACCAAGCCTCGCGCCATCAGGGTCGTGGCCTTGAACGACCCCGCGCTGGTGTCGGTGTTCTTCGATGAGCCGGTGGAGGAGGCCTCGGCGGAGAAGGCCGGCAACTACACCCTCAGCGGCGGGATCGAGGTCAAGGCCGCCGCGGTCGACGCCGACGGGCAGACCGTCCGGCTGGCGACGTCGGGGCCGCTGGGGGCCGGGACGTACAAGCTGAGCGCAAGGAACGTCCGCGACCGGTCGCCCGGCGGCAACGTCATGGTCGACCTGGTGGACTCGGCGTTCCGGCTGAAGAGGCTGGGCGGCCTGGTGGGGTACTGGAGCTTTGACGTCCTCTCGGGGCCGACCGTGAAGGACCTCTCGGCGTCGAGGATCGACGGCACGGCGTGGGACGACCTGTATCCGAACGCCAGGCGGGCCGAGGGGGTCCGGGGCAAGGCCATCCTCCTGGACGGGAAGGACGATTACGTCGACGTGACCGACTACCTGGACGCCGCCAAGCTGCGGGTCAACCCGAAGTCGCCGCACAACCTGGACTCCGGCAGCGTCTCCCTGTGGTTCAGGACGCAGCCTCGCCTGAGCGGGTACAAGAAGTTCCTTCTCTGCAAGACGTACGCCTACCAGCTCCACGCCACCAAGGGCAACCTGATGCTTTCGAGGAACATCCAGGTCGCCGACGACAAGTGGCATCACCTTGCATTGGTCTTCGAGTCCGGCGTGAAGGACGGCATGAAGTATTACCTGGACGGGAAGCTGGTCATGACCTCCACCAAGCGGTTCCTGAACCACAGCCGCATGGGCCTGGGGCTGGGGGTCGGCGGGGGCGGCTACGGCCAGCCCAGGTTCTTCGGCGGCGCGATCGACGAGGTCATGATCTTCAACCGGACGCTCAGCGCCGATGAGGTCCAGACGCTGCGCAAGACCGGAGGCCTGGAAAAGGCCGAGTGACCCGGCCATCCGACGGGCCGTCTTCGGACGGCTCCACCGACGGCACAAGACCTGCCTGACCGGCAGGCAGGTCGAACTTACACAATATTTCACGCTACCTCGTAGGGGGCGCCGGGTTTACAGACGGGGACACGTTGTCATTGAGTGAACTGCCTCAGGCGGCCCGAGAGACACCGCTCCGCGGACGGCCAGGCACTGGGCAAAGACGCAGGCAAAGTCCCAGCAGCTTCTCTCGGCTGCTGCTTCGTACGCAAGGAGACCGGCATGGAAGTCAGATCCAGGCCCGCACACAGGCGGCGCTGGAAACGCACGCCGACTGAGAAACGTCATGCGGCGGGCACGTCGCTGGGGGACCTGTTCCGCCCTCGAGGCAGGCGTGGCTGGCTTCTTGTGTGCCTGGTTGGGTCGTCAATCCTCCTGCACCTCATGACGTTGCCGCTTGTGAGTCTGGGTGGCGCCCGCGACGTCGAGGATCTCGCCATGAGCACGGGCGCGTATCTTCGGAAGGTGCAGCAGAAGGAGCGGGCCCTGCACGTCGCCGCCGACATCGCGCTGAAGGAGAGAGTCACCCCGCCGCCGGCCGATCCCGAGGAGGTCGTCACGGAGGTGCTGACGGAATCGCTTACCAAGGACGTCGTGCTGGCCACCTCCGATCTCCTGGATGTCAAGCTTGAGAAGGAACTCAGGTCTCACGTCGAGAGGAAGCTCAAGGACGAGATCGAGGCCGCCTCCAGGGAAATCGCCAGCGGCAAGGTCTCCAAGGAGGAGATCAAGCGGCTGCGCACGAAATGGCAAAAGGAAGCTTACGTGGCGGCCAAGGACTGGGGCGAGGCCCAGCGCGAGATCAAGCAGCTTGGCATTGCGGAGATGAGCACGACCGAGTGGTACGAGGCGCGCGTCTCTCCACAGCTCAAGAAGATGATCCGCGAGCGGCTGTTTTTCGGCAGAGTGAACATCTGGGGCCCCGTCTACTACAACGCCAGTCCGGGATTCCTGGGGATCAGCTACAAGCACCCCAACGACAGCTATCCTCGCCTCCTCGACATATTCGGGCGGCTCCCGGCCGGGAACTTCCTCCCCTATGACTTGTGGCGGACAAAGCTCCCGGATGGTGTCCGGTTCGAACCCGTGAGGGGCGGTGGCTCGCAGCTTCCGGGTTGGCCCGCCGTGTCGGCCGAGCAGGCCGAATCGCTCCTTTTCGTCTTGAGGCACGCGTGCGGGGCATGGGAGCGGGCCTGCTCGGGCTATATCCGGGCCTACTACCCGCACCGGGCGGCCGAGCTGACGCGGAAGAAGGATCAGTTTGCGCCCCTGGTGGTGAAGATCCAGCAGCAGGCCGAGGCGTACTTCAAGCGGGCCAAGGCCGGCGCGGGCAAGGCGGCGCTGGAGCAGACGCGCCAAGCCTGTCTGAGTTCGGCCAAGGCCCTGCACGAGCAGGCGGCCAAGAGCATCCCCGTCGTCGCAAAGCAATCCGACCTGGGGTCTCAATACAATACGATCACCCGGGCCGTGCGCTCTCGCGTCCTGCGAGGCACCTTGCGCCGCAGGGCCCGCAAGTACATGATCAACAGACTGATCCAGGAGATCAAACCGGCGGTGGAGTCCCTGGCACAGACCCAGTACACGGAGGGGATCGTCTACAGCAAGAAAGGGGTGAAGGAAGCCATCGACGAGTTCCGCGCGAAGTCCGTCACGCTTCTGCGGCGCGACATCGACCTGTCGCTGTCGGCCTCTCTGTTCGACAGGAAGCTCTTCGATACGGCCCTGAACCCCTATCGCAGCGCGGTCGCCGAGGAGAGCTGTCCGGCGTCTGAGAGGGATATCGAGCGTGACGAGAAGGCCCTGGCGGCGGCGGTTGCCAAGTGGCCGGAGGCGGAGAAGGCCTTCGTCGGGAAGCGTGCGGAGGTGATCGAGGGGGAGGTGATGGCCGCGATCAAGAGCGCGACCTCAAGGTTGCTGAAGCTGATGGTCACGCGGCGCGGGCTGTTGGAGCGGAACTTCTACCTTCAGGCGGACACGGTCGATTATGCGGACCATTTCATCGAGGCGCTGCAAGTACGGGAACTGGCGTTGATGGGGCGGAAGCAGAACCTGGCGGACCTCACGCCGGACGGGACGCCGGACACGTCGAACCCGGCCGTTGCCCTGTCGGTGGGCCTGGGAGCGGGACAGGTCTCCGTGAAACCGGTCCTGGCGGGAATGTATCCCGACTACATGTTCATGCACCAGCCGGCGGCGGCGGCGCTCCGTGCGGCGCTGCCCGTCGTATCCCCTCCGCCGGCCAGGTACGGATTCGTGACCCAGGCCAAGGTGACCCCCCCGTTCAAGACCCCCAATTTTGAGGCCATTCCGTTTCTCGCCAATTTCCCGAATCTGGACGGTGACCTTTCGGACTGGGGGACGATCCGGCCACTGCTGCTCAGACAGGACATGCGCCCTGAATATGCGCGCGACGGGGTGCCGGCCATGGTGTACGCGGCCTGGAACTATCAGGGCTTCTTTTTCGGATACCGGGTCAAACAGCCCAAGCGATTCTTCAAGTACGTTTCGCACTACGTACGGACGCCCGACGGGCTGGGGCTGATCAAGAGACGCTCGGGCGACGTGGAATGGACTTGCGGGGGCGACGTGATGTGGCTGTGTCTTGACACGTTGAACGCCCGTCTGCCCGTTCGCGGCGACCGCAACAGCCAGGAGTTCTACATCTTCCCCGCGGGCACGGAGAGCGATCCCAGCACGCCCGGCGCCGAACGGATTGTCGAATCCAGACGCTACGGACGAAGGAACCTCCATGACCCCGCGGGCTGGGGGTCTTCCAGGGCCAAGGTCTTCCCGCCCCAGCCCGGCCGCGACGTCGGCCCCGACGGCAGCGGACCGTACCGGGTCGCGCGGCGAACTGAGGACGGCTACACGGTGGAGATCTTCCTGCCGCGCTCCCTGTTCAACCATCCCGTGTTCGCCCCCGGCTGGTACATCGGCTTCGACTGTCAGGTCGCCATCGGACGCCACTTGAGGGGGACGGGGCAGCACTATAATAGCGCCGGATGGGTCAACCAGGGATGGCCCGGCGGGCCGGCGAACAAGCCGGACACGTGGGGGGACCTGCTGCTGCTGGGAACGGATGCCGAAGTCAGAATCCAGGATGCAGAGCCCAAGTGGTCCCGCAGCCGGGCAGTCGTGCCGGGACGTTCCTACCTCGTGACGGTCATCGATCCGGACCGCAACGTGCACGTGACGGATGAAGATACGGTGCTGATCAGCGTGGAGGTCCTCGACCCGTCCGCCCGATCCGGTGGCCCCGAACGCGCCAGCGACATCGAGGTCCTCATCCTCAAGGAGACGGGCCCGAACACGAGCACGTACCGCGGCTGCATCAACACGCAGCCCGGCCGCGGCGGCGAGGTGCTGGGGACCGTGGAGGCGATGCCGGGCCAGGAGGTGCGGTTCGGCTACGCCGATTTCGCCGATTCCCAGGGCAGGCGCAACGTGATACGTGAGCATCGACTGCCCGTGGTCTCGCTGGTCGCCACCGTGGCCGGCAGCCGGTAGCGCCGTCTCTCACGGCAAGAAACCGGTGAAGATCGAAAAAGGAGATTTGCCATGTCGCGAAAGAGGATACTCGCCGGAACAGGCGTCGCCCTGGCGTTCTCCGCAGCGGTTGTGCTCTGTGTCTTCATCTGGCACCGGAGGATGCGTCCCCGAGAGGAATCGCCTCCGGCGGCCAAGGCCGAACCGAAGACGCCCGCCCAGATCCTGGAAACGCTGACCGATACGGACAAGGAAAGAGAAAAGGAC
>CAZNSB010000379.1:0-5402 GCA_964575155.1 uncultured Planctomycetaceae bacterium
AGCTGACCCCCGCCGGCGGCGGCTTCTCCGTGGGCGGGGCGAGCACGACCCTGACCGTGGGCGCCAAGGTCACCGGCGACGGCGGCCTGGTCGCCCGGGGCGGCGGGTCCGGCACGGACAGGATCAAGGTGACCAACACCGCCAACGACTACAGCGGCGGGACCAGCCTGGACTTCGGCTACGGGTCCGCCGGCAGCCGCGGCGAGCTTCTCGTCACCGGCAACGGCGCCCTGGGCAGCGGGACGCTGACCGTCAACCAGAGCCGCGTCGTCACCGAGCCCGGCGACACCAACGACGCCGTGCTGGCGTCGGTCCCGGTCGTGGAGGTCCGCGGCGGGACGCTGGAGTTGAAATCCACCGAGAACCACGGCAAGATCCACCTGTACGCCGGTGGGGCGCTGATCGACACCGCCGGGGCCACCACCATCAGTTACGGCGCGGGCGGGAACATTCACGTCCACGACGGCGCGATCATCCATCCGGCCCTGCCCACGCCGACGCCGGGCCAGATCGAGAGCCCCGGGAAGGTCTATCGGGGCCTGCCGGACGCCGCCAGCGGCACCTACACCATCGGCGGGGTGGTCCGGGGCGTGGCCACGGTGGACAACTGGCCGACCGTCACCGGCACCGTCCAGGACCTGGACGGGAACGGGATCGACGCCTACGCCCAGGAGCTGCGGCACATGACCTTCAACAACGCCGCCCTCCAGACCGCAGGCCCGATCAACCTCGAAGGCGGCGCCCGGTTGGACGGCAGCAGCAGCCACTACACCGGCTTCGCCCTGACCGGCGACAACTTCGCCGCCATGACGGGCGCGAAGGTGATGAACATGAACGCCGTCGGGCGGCTGTACGTCAACGGCCTCAACGGCCTGCCCTCCGGGGCGACCTTGAACATGAACAACGGCGTGGTGTTCCCCGGGCAGGTGGACAGCTTCGAGAACAGCTCCCAGGTCGTCCTGAACAGCGGCGGCGGGCTGTACCTGGACAAGGACCTCACCTCCGGCACCGTCACCGCCAACGCCGGCTCGGGCGTCTACGTCAACGCCGCCACCCGGCTGGACAAGCTGGACGTCACCTGGAACGGCGGCGGCCTGGTGATGCCGATCAAGTACTGGACCTCCGGCGTGCCGACCGGGGCCAGCTACCTGCTGGCGTACAATCAGACTACCGGGGGCGAATGCACCGTGGTCACCGGCACCATCGTCATGACCGACAACGCCCGCATCACAAACGCCGCCAGCTACGCGGACATCTCGAAGCGCGCGTACGTGGCCATCGAAGCCTCCAGCGGGGACATCACGGCCAGCGGCACCTGCGCCCGGGTGTGCGGTGACGATGAACTGGGCTACGGTGTGGTTATCCGCAACAAGCTCAACCTCCCCGGCAAGACGCTGATCGTCGGCGACACCAACACCTTCCGGGCCATGCGCTACGACGGGCTGGGCTTCGAGGACATCGCCCAGGACGGCGTGGTCCAGTTGGAGAACGCCAACAACGTCATCGGCGCCATCCGGGTCGAGGCCGGGACCCTCCATCCCCTTAACAACACGGGCGCAATGCTGGACTACCTCGGCGGGGCGCCCGTGGAGGTCGCCGCCGGCGCCATCCTGCTCGTGGGTGCAGGCTATGAGTATGGTTTCCTCAAGAGCGACGTCAGCGGCACGGGCAGCTTCGGCCAGGCCTACGGCGGCTCCCACGACCGCCCCTCGTTCTACTACTACGCCGGGCGGGTCGGCGACCTCCCCGGCGGGGCCCCATTCGGCGCCATCAGCCCCGGTGCCAACTTCGGCGCCGACGTGGGCGTGCTGGCCTTCCTGCGGGACCCGGTCCTTCAGAAGAGCACAAACTACGGCACCGAAGCGGACCCCGACTACCAGTACGTCCACCTGGCGATCGACGTGGCCGGCGACGGCGGCGTGGCCGGCACCGACCACGACCAGCTCGTCGGCGTCGTCGCCGCCGTGGGCGGGGCCGCGTTCTCCAACCTCGAGAACGCGGAGCTGTACGTGAACCTGCCCATCCCGTCGGTCAACCTCAAGCCCGACACCCTGGCGGGCGTGGACATGCTGATCCTGGACGCCACCGGCGGGTCCGGGGCATTCAACGCCGTGGGCCCGAGCGCCTCGACGGACAGCCACTGGGTCATCACCACCGGCACGGCGGTCACCGTCTCCAGCGGGGACGTGACCCTGCACGGGTCGGCCATCTACTGGACGGGGCACAAGGGCGACGCCGACCTCAACGACGAGGTGGACGTGCTCGACCTGGCCAAGCTGGCCAACAACTTCGGGCGCAAGGACGCCGGCGTGAACTGGACGACCGCCGACTTCGACTTCAACGGGGAGGTGGACGTCCTGGACCTGGCCGCCATCGCCAACGCCTTCGGCTGGAAGGTCACCGGCGGCGGCGAGGGCGGCGCGCCCGTGCCCGAGCCGATGACCCTGGCGGTCCTTGCTTTGGGCGGGATTGCCTTGATGCGGCGAAGGCGCCGGTGAGGGCCCCTGCTCGCTGAACCTGCCTGCCGTAGGCAGGGCGAGCAGGCCACACTGGTTGCAGGCAACCAGTGCCACCGAGGGAAAGAAGACCTCAGGAGTTCGGGCTGCGCCTCCGGGCCCCCGGAGGCGCAGCCCGATTCGTGCGCCCCAGGGGATGGGAATCGCTGCCCCGGGGCCGCACGGCTGCATACAACGCAGCCGTGGCACCCGTAGGAGGTAGGTCGGGCACCTGCCAACTGGGGCGCCCACGGCAAGCGCAAATTCCCCGGAACGGCCGCGCCGGCCCGCGGTTTGACTGGGGGAGCCGGGCGGGCGGCAGGTAGGCAGGCCGGTCGTTCCGGCGGTCTCGTGTCAGCGCCGACGTTGCAGGGCTCAACCCCGCCGGCCCGTGCAGACGGGCCGGTTTCGGTTGGACGCGGCTGGCTCCGGAGAGACGTCATGAGAAAGATCGCGCTGTCGCTGGTGATTGCAGCCTGGGCGGGGGGCTTGCCGGGGCGGGGTGCTCCGGCCTGCGCCCAGGCCCCCCCCGCGGCGGAGCAGGGGCCGGACAAGACCCTCCTGCTCGATCGGGAGGGCTACTTCCGCAGCTACGTGGAGTACGGGCTGATGCACCTCGCGCCGGAGCTGCTCAAGGCCGAGGGCGAAAAGCTCTTCGGCGCCGAGCGGCTGGGCCGGCTGGAGCGGGGGGTGCGCAGGCTGCTGAAGCACAGGAAGATCGACTGGAAGCGGACGGACTGGCGCGACGTGGCGGTGTATCACTTCGCCTCCACCCAGGCCGCCGACGACACCGACGCCGCCGCCATGATCCCCCAGGTGCCTCCGCCGGCGGGGTGGATGAAGCCGGCGTTCGACGATGGGCACTGGCTGCGGCAGCGGATGGGGATCCTCACCCCCCTCACGCCGCACTACGGGGCCGCGCGGGAGCGGTACAGCGTCCACCGCCGGGGGCTGTACGTGCGGACGTACTTCGAGGTCCCGGACGTCTCCGCCGCGGGCGAGCTGACGCTGACGCTGACGTACCGCGGCGGCGCGAGGGTCTACGTCAACGGCAGCGAGCTGGCCAGCGGGCACCTGGCCGGCGGCTTCGGGGAGGTCTACCCGCCCGAGGCGTACCGGGGGAAGGCCGCCGAGACGCCCCCGAGGAAGAAGGGCGGGTTCATCGGCGACCTGCGGTGCGCGTACGAGCGGGCCCCCCGGAGCAAGTACGGCAGCGAGTGGCACACGGCGTACGGCAACCTCTCGTGGATCAGCCGGGCGGGTTGGGATCGGCTGCGGAAGCTCCGCGACCGCGTCCTGGGCCCGGTGACGATCCCCGCGAAGCTGCTGCGGAAGGGCGGGAACGTCATCGCCATCGAGCTGCGGACGGCGCCGTACCATCCGATGGTCGTCCCCGGCGCCGGGGGCGCCAAGGCCGGCAACTGGGGCGCGGGGGGGGCCAACTTCAACGTCATGTGGGACCACCTCCGGCTGGTGGACATCGCGCTGCGCTGCCCGTCGGGGACGCTACCCACCGCCCGCCGCCGGCCCGCCGGCGTCGGGGTGTGGGCCGAGGACGTCCACAACCGCCTGTTCTCGCCCGACTACCTCCCCCCGGGCGCCCCGGCCGGGAAGGTCCGCATCGTCGGCGCCCCCAACGGGACCTTCGCCGCCCAGATCGCGGTGGGCACCGACAGGGAGCTGACGGGGCTGAAGGCCGGCTGCTCCGACCTGGCCGGACCCGCCGGGGCGACGATCCCCGCCTCCGCCGTCGGGGTCCTGTACATGCGGGGGCACCCCGTCGACGGGCTGGTGAAGCTGGGGTGGTTCCGCTGCCTGGGGCGGGCCAGAGGCCTGGCGCCCATGTCCCGCGTCGCCCTGTACCGCTACAGCGCCGGCGGCGACATCCACCACGGCGCCCTGAACGGCATCGACCGGAAGCGGTACCGCCAGGGCCCGTCCTACCGGGCGGCGGTGCAGGCGGCCCTGCGGAAGTTCTACGACCGTTTCCTGTACTTCGACCACATCTCGCCGGCCCGGCCGGAGCGCGTCCCCGCCGGCACCTGCCAGCCCATCTGGCTGTCGCTGAAGGTCCCCCCCGACGCCGCGCCCGGAAGGTACACCGGCGCGGTGACCGTCTCGGCGGACGGGCTCGGGCCCAGGAGCCTGCCGGTGGAGGTGGAGGTGATCGGCTGGCGGGTGCCGGGCCCGCGGGAGTTCCAGACCTTTGTGGAGTCCGAGCAGTCGCCCTACGGGGTGGCCAGGGGCTACTCGGCAGGCACGAGGCAGGAGGCACGAGGCACGAGGCCAAAGAAGCTCACGGGAGGGAAAGACCCCCGGCAGCAGCCCGCGACGCTCGAGCTGTGGTCGGAGCGGCACTGGGAGCTGATCGAAAGCTCGTTCCGTCAGCTCGGTCGGCTGGGGACCGACTGGGTGTTCGTTCCGGTGCTTCTGGACAGCGAGCTGGGCAACCGCGGCGACTCGCCCATCCGGTGGATCCGAAAGGCCGACGGCGGGCTCGCCTTCGACTACTCCATCATGGACCGATACCTCGATCTGGCCACGAAGCACCTCGGCCGGCCGCGGGTCATCTCCTTCCTGGTGATGCACGGCTGCGCGTCCAGCACCAACGCCGTCAAGGTCATCGACGAGGCGACCGGGAGGGCGGAGGTCGTCGAGATCGGCCCGAAGTGCAAGACCGACCGCCGGGTCTACTGGCGCGCCTTCGCCACGTCGCTGATGGCGCACATGAAGAAAAAGGGCCTGGCGCAGAGCGTCCACTGGGGCCACGCCTTCGACCGCGTGTACGACCCGGAGCTGATCGACATCCTCCGGGAGTACTGCCCGGAGGTGTACTGGTCTGCGGGCGCCCACGCCCGCTCGCCCGACCCGACCTTCCGCGCGGTCGCCCGCTCCTACGGTCTGTAC
>CAZNSB010000380.1:0-3986 GCA_964575155.1 uncultured Planctomycetaceae bacterium
AACAGCATGTCAACCAGCCAGCTATGTCTTGCCAGAAAAACTGGTCGTACACGGGGGCCCGGGGCGAACCTTTCCCGGCGGGCCGCCTGCCACGTATAATAACAGTGGCGCAGGGCGGACGGGCCCGCCTTCATTCATACCATCCGCGTCGCCCGCGGGGCGCCGAAGGCCGCGGATCATGCCCGCGGCAGGCTGCCGGGACACCGCATTCCAACCGGGCTGTTTTCTGCAAGGAGAAGGCCATGAGAGCGAAAGTATGTCTGTTGGCGCTGGTCATGACGCTGTGCGGGGCGGCGCTGTTGATCCTGCCGGCCGCCGAACCGCCAGGCAAGCCGCCCGCGAATAAAAAGCCCCAGCCCCAAACGCCGGAGATCGCCATGCTCAAGATCACCGGCCCGCACGCGCACGAGAACCTGTCGATCTTCCTGATCCACGGCAAGGACCGCGTGAAGGGCAAGAAGTTCCTGACGCTGGCGGAGGCCCTGAAGCAGAAGAAGATCGTCGTGCACGAGACGGGCAACGTGGGCGAGCTGACGGTCGAGAACACCGGCCAGGACACCATCTACATCCAGCCCGGCGAGATCGTCAAGGGCGGCAAGCAGGACCGCATGCTCCCCTACGCCGCCATCATCCCCCCCAAGTCGGGGAAAAAGCCGATCTCCAGCTTCTGCGTCGAGTCCGGCCGGTGGAGCCGACGAGGCCGGGGGCCCGTCACGCAGTTCTACGCCGTCGGGGCCGTCGCCGCCAGCCCGGTCGCCCTGGCGGGCAAGTTGGAGGCCGACCAGGGCAAGGTCTGGCGGGAGGTGGCCAGGAAGCAGGCCAAGCTCAGCGCCAGCGTCGGCGAGTCGGTCCAGGCCGCCATGTCCCCCTCCAGCCTCCAGTTGAGCCTGGAGAACAAGAAGCTCCAGGCGGCGGCCGAGCCTTACCGGAAGAAGCTGGCGAAGCTTCCGGCCGGTGCGAAGGACGCCATCGGGTTCGCGGTGGCGATCAACGGGAAGGTCTCCGGCGCGGAGACGTTCGCCTCCCACGCGCTGCTGGTGAAGCTCTGGCCGAAGCTGCTTCAGACCGGCGCCTTCGAGGCCATCGCCGAGCGGAAGACCGGCGCGAAGTTCGCCAAGCCCACGGTCAAGGACGTGCGGGAGTTTCTGGCCGAGGCGCCCAAGGCCCTTGCCCGCGAGAGAAAGATCGGCAAAGACCTGAAGATGCTGATCCGGGAATCGAGCGGGTCGGCCTATTTCCGGACGGTCGGCGCCGGCGGCGACGTGATCCACGAAAGCTGGAACGCCAAGGAGAAGGAGAAGGAAAAGGAGAAAGACAAGAAATGATACGGCCTGAGGCCGGGGCTCAGGCGTTTTTCCTCCGCCCGCGCATGAACGCGTACCAGTAGGCCGAGCCCACGAAGATCGCCCCGCCGACGATGTTGCCCAGGGTGACGGGGACGAGGTTGGCGGTGAGGAACCTTCCCCAGGTGAGGCCCTCGGCGGCGCCGGCTTGCCCGGCGGCCTTGAGGAACAGCCCCATGGGGACGAAGTACATGTTGGCGACGCAGTGCTCGTAGCCCAGGGCGACGAAGGCCATGATGGGGAAGAAGATCACCAGCACCTTTCCGGCGATGTCCTTTGCGGCCAGGGCCATCCACACGGCCAGGCAGACCAGCCAGTTGCACCCGACGCCGCGGAAGAAGGCCTCGCCGAAGGCCAGGTGGACCTTTGCGTTGGCGATGGCGACGGCCTTGGCGCCGACGGCGCCGGCGGCCATCTTCCACAGCCCCGACTCGTACATGATCGCCGCCAGCAGCACCGAGCCCAGGAAGTTCGCCAGGTACACCAGGCCCCATCGCCCGAGCAGTCGCCCGGGCCCGACCTCGCGGGAGAGGACGCTGGTGATCATGAGGCTGTTTCCGGTGAACAGCTCGGCGCCGGCGATGACGACCAGGATCAGCCCGACGGAGAAGACCGCACCGGTGAGGACCTGCCCGACGCCGATGCCGAAGTGCCGTGCGGCGTCGTGGCCGACGAGGGTGGCCAGGGCGGCCCCGAAGCCGATGTACGCCCCGGCCAGCACACCCAGGACCAGGGCGTTCAGGGCCGAGAGGGTGGCCTTCTTGACGCCGACGGAGCGGGTGAGCATCTGGGCGATGGCGGGTGGGCTGCGGTGGTCGAAGTGCTCGGGCGTGGTGCGGCTGTCCCTGATTTCCTGGGCGACGCGGTCCAGGGCCCCGGCGGCGGCCCGGTCGGGCGGGCGGCTGATCGCCCGGCCGACGGCCTGGAGGATCTGATCGGGGGTGAAGGGCTTGCCGATGTAGTCGGACACGCCCAGCCGAAGGGCCTCGGCGGCCGAGTCCACCGCGCCGTACCCGGTGATGATCAGCACGGCCATGCTCGCCCGGTCGCGGCGGGCGGCGCGGACGATCTCCATGCCGTCCATGTCCGGCATCTTCAGGTCGACCAGGGCGCAGTCGAAGTACCCCTGCCGGGCGCGCTGGAGGGCGTCTGTTCCCGAGGCGGCCGCCTCCACCTCGTAGCCGTGCTCGCTCAGAATCCGCCGGCAGCTCTGCCGGACCGTCGCGTCGTCGTCGACGACCAGGATCCGCTTGGGTGCGACCATGAGGCGTTGCCCCTTACCAGGTTTCCGCTTCCAGCCGGCGCTGAAGCCAGTCGCGCTCCTGGGCGGAGAGTTCTCCGTAGGTCTTCTCGATCCAGGCGATGTCACCGGAGACGATCGCCGCCTTGGCGGGGGGGGTGAGGGCGAACCCGGAGAGGACTCGGCTTCCCTCGGTTAGCAGCCGTTGCCCGAAGTGCCGGTCTCTGCCGGCAAGCCTCAGCACTTCCCTGACGAGGGACGCCTCGATCTTGAACTCGCCCTTGTCCTCGTAGGCCTCCAAGGCCCGCCCGATGACGTCTCTGACCGGGAGCGCTTCCTTTGCGGGGGGGGCCTCGCCACCCGGGCCCGCCAGCGCGCGATCGATCACCTCGGTGATCTGCCTGGGGGTGAAAGGCTTCTCGACGTAATCCGAAGCTCCCAGCCTGATGGCCTCGACGGCGGAACGCACGGAGCCGTAGCCGGTTATGATGACAATGGTCACCTCCGGCCGGTGAGTCTTGAGTGCGCGGACCAGCTCCATGCCGTCCAGATCGGGCAGCCTCAAGTCGATCACGGCCAAGTCGAAGCTGCCCTCAAGTGCGCGGTTCAGGCCCTCTTGCCCGGTGCAGGCGGTCGCCACCTCGTAGCCCGCCTTGGCGAGGATGCGCCGGCAGCCCAGGGTCACCAGGACCTCGTCGTCCACCACCAGGATTTTCTGTGCTGCGACCATGGTTCACCTACCTTTGCTATTCCCTTCCCCAAGGGTTCGTTGTCTGTGCGACCGACAGACTCAGCAAGCAACGCTCATGCCACACGGGGGGGCGCCGGGAAGCCACTTGAGCAAGACCGCGCAATCCATTGCATAACAACGACATAAAAGCCAACTGTGGATCGTTCTCGATGGCGGTCGATCTCCTCTTCCTCCCCGTTGTACTCCGGCGCCATTCAACTGTGCGTCACGAGCATACACCCGAGTTCCGGGCACCGGGCTGCCGAGCAGGCTTTGCCAACCGGCCCGCAGGCGCTTACAATACGGTTTGCCAGACGGGAGTTCTTTCCATGACCTTTCGGCGCCGCACCGTGCTGAGCATGCTTACCGTGATGGCGGTCTCCGGGGGCGTGTCCAGCCTGATCGGGGGCCACCTGCTCTGGCGGCGTCTGCGCCAGGAGAGCCAGAACCAGGTCGCCCAGAACCTGAACGCCGCCCGCGAGCTCTACGATCATCGGCTGGCGGCGATGGGGGAGGCGCTTCGGTACACGGCGTTGGGCGAGCGGTTCTCTCAAGCGGTCGGGCAGGGCGACGTAAGCTATCTGGCCCCCCGGCTGGACGCCGTTCGCAAGCGGGCATCGCTGGACATCCTCTACGCCACGCGCGTGCAGGAGGAGCGCCTGCCGGAGGAGGA
>CAZNSB010000380.1:3996-5384 GCA_964575155.1 uncultured Planctomycetaceae bacterium
TTCTGGGCGGCGCCGCTGGTAAAGGCTTCACCATTGATGACAATGATACGGCTACCACCTTCAATATCCAGGTGACCAACGCCCCGTCTGACGTAACCATCTCCTACAACACCATTGACGGCGACGGTGGTAATGCCAGCATGGTTGTATCGGTAGGTGCGGCGGGTGCTTCCGGTCTGACCATCAGCAACAATACCATCAGCGACTGCGTGAACGGTATCCGCATCGGGGTTACCGGGCAAACGGAAACGGTAACAGATGTGACCCTGACCGGCAACACGCTGAACAGCAATACCAAACAGGTGCAAGAAGATGATTCTACTGCCCTGGATATGACCAGCGTCCTTGCCAACAACACCTTTGACTACGCGGTGGTTATTGACCGCCCGGCCAGCTCCCTCATCCACTACGTCTGGAGCAAAATCCAGGACGCCATTGATGATAAGGCAGCTTCCGGCGACTCCGTCGCCGAGGATCGCCTGGTCGAGGCGGTGCTGAAGGGCGCCGACGTGACCACCGGCTCGGTTCTCGTGTCCGTCCGGGCGCTGGAAAAAGAAGGCCCCGCCCTGGCTCGACGGGCGAGCATCCGAATCCTGCCCACTCCCAAGGCAGCCCCCGGCGGCAGCGGCAAGCTGGACGCCGCGATGACGCTCGCCGCGGCGGCGCCGGTCCGAGGCCCGGACGGGGAGCTTCTCGGCGTGCTGCGGGCGGGGGACCTGCTCTGCCGCAACTATGACCTGGTGGACCAGGTTCAGAACATGGTCTTTCGAAAGGAGCAGTACCGCGGCCGGCCGCTGGGCAACGCCACCGTTTTCCAGCACGACGTTCGGATCTCCACCAACGTCCTTCGAGAGGACGGCACGCGCGCCGTCGGCACGCGCGTCAGCGCGGAGGTCCGCCACCGCGTCCTTGGGCAGGGCAAGGCTTGGCTGGGACGCGCCTGGGTCGTGAACGACTGGTACGTTTCGGCGTATGCGCCCATCCGCGACCCGGACAACAAGCCCATCGGGATGCTTTACGTCGGCGTGCTGCAGCGCAAGTTTGCCGACCTGGCTCTGGCCACCCTGGCGACGTTCGCGCTGGTCACCGCCGCGGGGCTGGTTGTCGCCGGGCTGATCGCCTGGAAGCTTGCGGGCGGCATCGCCCGGCCCGTTCGCGACCTGGTCACCGCTTCCGAGGCGATCGGCCGGGGAAAATTCACCGAACACGTCCCGGTCCGATCCGGCGACGAGATTGGCGCCCTGGCGAGCACCTTCAACGCCATGGCCCAGTCGCTGCGGGAACGCGACGAGCAGTTGAGACAGCGAACGCGGCTGCAGTTGACCCGCTCGGAGCGTCTGGCCGCGGTGGGGCGCCTGGCGGCCGGCGTCGCCCACGAGATCAACAAC
>CAZNSB010000381.1:0-3442 GCA_964575155.1 uncultured Planctomycetaceae bacterium
CGGAAATTTTCACATTCTTTCCAGGCGATGTGTTGCAGATGGGTGAAGTGTTACGCGCATTCCATCTCGACGGTCAGACACCCTTCGGATTTTCGTTTGGCGATTCGTTTCTTCGTTTCCCGGTATATTGCGTCCGTTGTCCACGTCTTGCCGATCTGATACGTCACCCCATGGGCCTCTAGCACGGTTTGGATGATTTGTACCACATCCGCCTGCGCTGCGATGTCTCGATTGGGTGAGATATAGTGGTATGAGGTACCCTCATCTCGAACGGCTGCGCTCGGCACAACAACCGTGCCTTTTGCGAGGGTACTATCCAAAACGCCTGCGGAGCCACACGCGATGAATTTCCGGCAACCGAAGGCAATGAGTTCTTCGAGAACCGCTGCCGCAAATGGGGCACAAAGACCGGGGTGGGCTACAATGATATCCTTCCCCTCATGCGTCATGCGGTAGACAGGCATCGGCCCCATGGATGTCCCGATATCCTTTACATGGGTAAGCAGATCATCTTTCTGCAAGGCCTCGATTACCGTGTGGTAGATGGGCAGAACACATCGTTCTGAAATCCCGTCCACTGGCTTCAAGACCTTGGATGGCTCAATGATCGCATCTCTGCTGTCGTCAAACTCAAGAATCGGGTATTCAGTACTCATCTTCCTTCTGCTTCCAACGTCAGGGCTGAGCCGCGGCGTCTTCGCCGTCGGCTCCAGCCCCTTGTTGGGCCTCATCTCCGGGAAACCGGTATCCCTGGCGCCATAGCACTTGGTCAGTGAATCCCAGCCGACGATAGAAGTCAACAACAGTGTCGTTCATGTCTGCGTTGATGATGGTCGAGCGGTAGCCGCGTAGACTGGCCTCCGACACCGCGCTGCAGATCAGGTGGCGGGCGATGCCCCGACGACGGAAGGGCTGTCTGGTGGCCAATTGGAATATGAAACGGCCCGGCGGGCCTTCATACCAGGCGACGACCGCCACTGCTTCAGCGCCCTGCCGGGCAAGGGAGAAGCGACCGCGGCCAGACATCTCTGCCGCAAGGATGGCCGCGTTGGCATGGATGTCTTCAGGGGACGGTTGCGACTCGTCACTCGAGTAAGCCACGAGCTTGACCCTGGCATATTCGTCCATGTTGGCTTCCCTGACGGGGGCCACAGTAACCCCGGGCGGCGGGTCCGCCCGGGGCGGAGTGCCAACATGGGCTAGGTAGACAGTCGTCGTCCCGCGTGAACAACCGTTCGCCTCGAGCAAAGGTCCGATTCTCTCCGCCTCACATGGATCGTCTACCCAGATCTGAACCCGTTGGCCGGTGTAGTACTGATGCAGGTCGCTGATGAACGCTGCGGGATCAAAGGGTGACGGCGGTCGGAGCGTTACGCAGTTCATCCTGTCCGAGTCGATACGAACATTGCGGGAGTAGAACCCGAACTGGCGTTCCTCTCTGTGGTACCCCATGTCGGGATAGCTCTGCGCGTACCAGCCGCGAACCGTGTCAACGAGTGCGTCGTGTTCCGCATGACGCATTCTGTTGCTTCCTTCTTGCCCAACAGTGTTTGGGCGGATCCGCATAGCACCCCAATCCGGCTTGGAGTGCCGTATAAGACGCCCGCGAACGCGGGGGCAACTGCCGCCTAAATCCTTCAGCAACTGCACATTGCGCCGGATGCGTACTCTTAGCGCGGGTTCTTGTGCGGATCCGCATAGGAACCGCCATGTCGGTGCGCGTCGACCGGGCCTGCTCACGCCCCAACCGGCCGCTCCCATGTTGTGATGCGCATCCCGCACAGCCGACACCCGCCTTCGCCAAGGCTTCCGGCTTCGCCAAGGCTACGCCGGAGAAGTCGGCGGCCAGGCTCCCGTCGGCGGATGAGTCTGCCGTCCCACCACCGACGCGTGTAGACCTGCCTGCCTCACCGTCAGGTAGGCAGGTTACCCGGAAGTGACGGCAGCCGCAATAGCGACACTCGAGGCCACGATTGCCCTCCTCAGGCGACCAGTTCTTGGATTCGGCTGACGGCCCTTCCATGGCTATGGCCTCCCTGCTTACCTCGCCCACCGGGCTCGGTGGGCAGGCAGGCTCAGGTCTTCCTGCGTGTACCGCTTCCGCCGCGGCGCCGGCCTGGCCTCCATGCCCGGCAGGCTGACGGCGCAGATGCCTGCCGCGACGGCACAGCCGACCAGGCAGTCCAGCCAGTCCTGCCCACTTGCCGTAGGCAGGCGGGGGTTGTCCGGCCGGGTAGGCAGCCAGGACCACTCACGGACCGTGCCGTACGGCCCGGTGACCTCCACCCAGCTTTCCGAGCGGGCTATGTAGGCATTGATTTACGAGACGAGCCCCGAGGGGGCGACAGAGGCGAGCATCGCTCGTCCCGAACAGATGGCCGTTTCTGCCGCCCCGCTGGCGTTGAAAGCATAACACCCGCTTTTCCGGGGGCTTGCGCCCCCGGCCAACTTCTCTTCGCCCCGTCGGGGCTGAGAACCGGTCAGTTTGAGTTAATTTCGTTTAGTAATACCCCCGCGCCGCCCGGGGTCGGGGTCGGAACCCCCGCCTTCCGGCGGGGGCTGCTGTCCAGATGAAGTGCGATGACAAGTGCCTGCCTGTGCGTCTGGTGTTCGCGGTGGCGGGGGGTGCTGTCCAGATGAAGTTCGATGACAAGACGAGACCCCACGTTACGGAAACGCGGGCTCAGCTCGGGGCGGGATGAGCGGGGCCCACGGGCATCTGGTCTGCGGGGCACGGGGCCCGGCCGCGACCTGCCCAGATCCGCTTGGCCGGGCTCAGCGGGCGGCGGCGAGGAGTCGGCGGAGGTTGTCGCCGCAGATGAGGCGCTTGGCGTGGGGGGAGAGGTTGTGGTCGTACTGGATGTTGCC
The DNA here is from genome assembly GCA_964575155.1 of uncultured Planctomycetaceae bacterium. Classification (GTDB taxonomy): domain Bacteria; phylum Planctomycetota; class Phycisphaerae; order SM23-33; family SM23-33; genus CAZNSB01. The sequence goes on from CAZNSB010000381.1 coordinate 2,869, forward strand.
AAGGAAGGTGGCCGGCTCGTAGAAGGGCATGCCGGTGGCGAAGACGACGCGCTCGGGCCCGAGGTCGCGGGCGGCCTCGCGCCAGTAATCCACGACGGAGGTGATGTCGATGAGCACGTTGGCGGCTCGGTGCATCAGCGGCATGGTCGCCGACGATAGCCCCAGCCCGCCGGAGTGGTGGGAGAGGATCATGGGCAGCTCCGGGTGGGCCAGGCACATCTCCAGCAGCTTATCCAGCATGAGCGAGTCGGGCGCGCACTGGGTCGTCGGCTGCCTGAGGGGGGCGAAGTCGAGCAGGCAGGGAACCCGCCGGGCCTCCAGGGCCTCGCACAGGTCCTTCCAGATCCATTGCAGCGGCGGGACCTGGCCCATCATCAGCCTGGCTGCCCGGACGCCGGCATCGAGCATCTCGTCGACCATGCCGGCGGCGGCGGGCGGGTCGGGGCGCTTGGGCGGCTCGAGCACCCAGACGGGGTGAAGCCGATCCATCCCCTCGATCTCCCCAAGCAGCCGCCGGTTGCCCCGCGACCTCGGCTGAACCAGCCGGGCCTCGTTGGCGTGAACCAGCGCATCG
>CAZNSB010000381.1:3452-5334 GCA_964575155.1 uncultured Planctomycetaceae bacterium
GCCGCCAGGACGTTCTCGGCGGTGAGGTATTCCGGCACCCCGGCCAGGCACGACCGGCCCAGCGTGACGCAACTGTCAAACAGCGCCAGCTCGCGAACGTCCGGCATCTTTGTCGTCGCACGCATGTTCCGCTCCCGAATGCTTACAGATCGCCCTTTTCTTTGAGCGCTGGCGGCAGGGCGCCGACCTTCTCCAGCAGCCCGGCCTGCGTCCGGCCGAGGATCAGCCGCTTGTCGGCGTCGGGGATGTCCGCGTAGACCACCAGCCCGATGCCCACCGAGATGGGGTTCATGAAGGCGTCGGAGCCGAAGAGGAACTTTTCCGCGCCGACGCTGCGGACGCCCCGCTCGATAAACCCCAGCGGCCCGAGGTTCCAGATGTTCGCGTAGACGTTGGGGAAGTCCTTGAGGATCGGATCGCGCCCGCTGCTGTAGTGGCCGAAGATGAAATCCGTGCCCGGGTACATGCCGGCGATCTTGACGATCTCCTCGTCGGACCAGGAGTGGTTGAGGATGAGCATGTTGTGGTCGGCGGCGAAGCGGTACAGGGCCATCAGGTTGGGCCCGTCGCCGGGGTAGTTCTGGTAGCCGTTGAGCAGCTTGATGCAGCGCATGCCGGCGGCGTGGACGCGCTCGAGTTCGGCCAGGACGGCGTCGCGGTGGTCGTTGGGGTTGACGTGGGCGAAGGGGACGATCCGCTCCGGCAGGCGGCGCGCCAGCTCGATCAGCACGTCGTTGCCGAAGTGGTAATCCACGCCGTTCCACATGTAGCCTCCGGACATGACGCAGGCGGCGTCCACGCCGTTGGCGTCCATGGCGGCGACGGAGCCTTCGACCATCTCATCGACGGTGTCGAAGTTGGCCCCGTGGGGCCACTCGCCCACGTGCGTGTGCCCGTCGATGACCAGCACGCCGGGCAGGCCCTCGCCGGCCCGCCAGCGATCGAGGATTTCGCTCATCGGACGATCTCCGCGTTCAGTGATGCTCAATATGGTCCTCGGCCGGCGTGTGCGTGTGGTACCGGCCGGCCCGGTGCATACGATTGTGCAGGCTCCTGTGGGCGTTTGTCAAGACCATTCGCATGCGCCTGTAGGCCGACGTCTCCGCCCGCGTGCCCACCGTGTCCAGGTAGGCCAGGGCGCCCTGGATCTGCTCCAGGATGGTCAGGGCGTCGGCGGCGGCCAGGAACTCCGACCCGGCCAACTGCACCATGACCGGCGAGGAGTGGGCGGCGATGATCTCCGGCTTGTCGGGGTAGTGCCCGCGGACCAGCAGCGCCAGCCAGGCGCTGCGATCCAGCTTGATCGACCACGCGCCGGCGGCCTCGTCCGGGCGGACGGACTCGCCGGCGCGGACCTCGCCGTTGACGATCAGCTCGACGCGCGACATCGGCACGGTGACGGAGGCGGCCTTCCAGGTCACGTCCACGGTACCGCCGGTGCGGGTCATCTTGATCCGCGAGCCGGGGGGCCGGCCCTCCACGGCGAACTCCATCAGCGGGCCGTACGTGACGAACGTCCGCCCCTGGCGGACGGCCCGCTTCCAGGCCTCGTACGTGAACGCCGCGCCCGGGTCGATGCGGGCGTAGGTCCGCACGGTTCCCACGGCCGTGGTGGCGCTCATCTTGTCCGTCCCCCCCACCGCGGCGGTCAGGTACCCGCAGTTGAGGTACCGGTACCAGTCCGACAGCGAGTACGGGTCGATCCCGCCGTACAGGTTCCCCCACGCGGTCATCTCGACGCCGTCGACGACCTCGCTGACGAGGCTGGCGGCGTGCTCGCTGCGGGGGTTGGGGAAGTGCGGGAGGATGACCACGCCGTCGGCGGCCTTGCACTGGCGGGCCCATTCGGTCAGGAGGACCTCGACGGGGTCTCCGATGGCCG
>CAZNSB010000382.1:0-5330 GCA_964575155.1 uncultured Planctomycetaceae bacterium
TGAAAATTGGGTCGAAAATCGTCAGAATGGCCTCCAAGTGCGAAAGTTGGGCTAGAGTCAAACTTGACGCAACACTACTTCTTCTCCAGCGCCGCCGGCAGGGTGACCCGCTTGGGTTCCACGCCGACGCCGATGGATTGCAGGTAGGCGAACACGTCCTCCCCCGCCGCTTTGCTGTACAGCCAGGCGGAGTCGTGGCAGGTAAACCTGTACCCCTTGGCCGGGACGAACTTGCGCTTCAGCCGGAAGTACTTCGCCACGATGTCCTGCCCGTACTTGGCCTCGAGGTCCCACAGGATCACCATGTACTTGCCGTTGCAGACTCCCCCGCACTTCTTGCGGACCTCGTCGGTCAGCGGCTGGAGGGGGTCGAAGTCCTTGAAGTGCTTGTGGGCGCGGATCTGCTCGACCTTCTTGGCCAGGCGGGCCTGGGCCTCCTTGTGGCCCATGAGGATGCCCATCTTGAACCCCGCGTAGATGGCGATGCCCTCGTTCCCCAGCCGCTCGGAGTGCGGCAGGACCCAGGAATGGTTCAGCTCGTGCCCGATCAGCCCGATCATGCCGGAGGCCTTTTCCGGAAAGCCCCCCCAGAACGCCCCCAGCCCGATGGTGTGCCCCACCGACCACCCCCCCCCGCCGGTCGCCAGCAGGTGCGCGTCCAGCCGGGCCTTGCCCACCGCCAGCGGGACCCCCATCCACGCCTCCATGTGGGGTCGAAGGGCCTCGTAGATCTTCCCGATTTTCTCAGCGTACGGCTGCATGTAGGCGCTATGCCAGACGGTGATGGTCTCCAGGGCCAGCTTCTTCTCCGGCGGGAGCTTGAAGGGCATCTTCTGGGCCGGCGGGACGCGCTTGTTGGCCGAGGCCCATTCCAGCAGCCGCTGGATGATCTCGAGGTTGGCCGCCTCCGCGCGCTTGCCGTCGGGTGTCTTCCTGGGCTTGTTGAGCAGGTTGATCCCGCTGGCGACGAGCCGGCCCTTGCCGAGCGGGCGGACGGCCACCAGCGGCTTGCCGGCGGCGTCGGTGAACAGGACCTCCCAGTCCTCCGGCCGGTCCAGCCGGGGCACGTGCCCGCCGCGGAAGTACTTGATCTCGATCCCCTTGGCGAGCTCGTGATCGGTCGCCTTGATCGGCTTGGTGATCTTGTCGGTGGTCAGCCGGACGCCGAAGTGGGCCAGGAACGCGTTGGCGTGGACCATGTCCATGTTCCGCCCGTTGTAGGCCTCGTACAGGAACACGCCGCCGCCGTCGCGCCGGACGAACTTCTCCACGTGCTCGGCGTCGCCGGGCAGGTACGGGAGGTCGCGGTTGTTGCCGAAGGGCATCCAGAAGACGTTGAACGGCTCGAAGTCGATGGGGCGGATGGTGCGGTGGTTGGCGGTGGAGAACTGGCCCTTTTTGGGCAGGTAGGCCCGCCCGATCTGGCTGTTCCAGGCCAGGAAGAAGTTGTACACGTGCGTGACGTCGTTGAGGACGTGGAGCTGCCTGCGGGCCGGGCCCGTCGACGGCAGGCGCGTCTCGGCGCCTTCGCCGGTCCGGGTCGCGCAGCCGAGGGCCAGCAGGATCAGCCCCGGGCCAATGCATCTTGTTGCCGTCTTAAGACTTGTCATCAACTCATGTAGGAACATCCCTTTTTCCTTTCCGGGCACTGGGGCGGCTGTCTTAGAACTGCCCCTCGACCTTGTCGGCGTTCGCCTTGGTGATCTTGTCGCACTGGATCGGGTACCGCTTCTCCAGCTTGTCGCCGCGGAGGTGCCGCAGCGCCAGCCGGACGCCCATCCGCCCCTCCTGGTAGGGCTGCTGCCAGCTCGTGCCGACCAGCCGACCCTCGCGAACCGCCTTGATGCCCTCCGTGCTCCCGCCCACGCCGACCACCGCCAGCTTCCGGCGGCGCTGCTGGGCGGCGTCGGCGGCGGCGACGGCGTACAGGTCGCCGTGGGCGAACAGGCCCGCCAGCTTCGGGTAGCTCTGGAGCATCGCCTGGGTCTGGGCGATGGCGACGGTCCGCTTCATTTCGTGCGGCACGCTGGCGACGAGCTTGACCTTCGGATGGCGGGCGATCACCTCCCTCAGGGCCTTGGAGCGGAGGATCTGGGGGCCGCTGCCGAGGACCTGCTGGAGCTCGGCCACCTCGCCCTCGCCGCCGATGGCCTCCATGAGGATCTCGGCCGAGGCCACCGCCCCCTGGTAGGTGTCCGTCCCGCAGTAGGCGACGTACTCGCAGCCTTCGCCCACCTCCCGGTTGACGATGATGACGGGGATGTTCTTTCGGTTCAGCTCGAGCACCCCGTCGACCAGGGGCTCGGGCTTGGTCGGCACCAGCACCACGGCGTCGGCGTTGCGGGAGATGAGGTTGCGGATCTGGGGGATCTGTATCTTGGGGTCTTCCTTGGCGTCGGTGACGACCACCTCGATGTCCAGCCCCTCGCGCTTTTCCCACTCGGCGGCCTCGTCGCGGGTGCCCTTCTCCAGGTTCTTCCAGTACGGGTGGTTGAGCATCATGCTGACGCCAATGAGGTATCTGCGTTTCCTGAAGCCCCTCCGGGCGGATCCCGGCCGGGTCCGGGGCTCGGCCCGGTGCCCCTTGGAGCAGCCCGTTGTGAGGGACGCCGCCACGGCCAGCACCGCCGCCCATCGCCCGATGACTCCGAGTGCGTTCATGTCGGACTCCTTTCGGATCAGGACCTGGACCTCTTTCGGAACAAGGTGTCGATCACGACCATGACCAGGATGATCGCGCCGGTGACCATGGCGCGGTACTCCGACGCCACATTGTAGTGCGTCAGCAGGTTGTCGATCACCTTCAGCAGCAGCAAAGCGGTCAGGGTGCCGAAGATGCTTCCGACGCCGCCGCCCAGGGGCGTCCCGCCGACGATGACGGCGGCGATGGCCTCCATTTCCATTCCGACGAGGCTGGCGGCCTCGGCGGTTCGGCTCTGGGCGGCGAGGAGGAACCCGGCCAGCCCGCATCCGAACCCGCACAGCGCGTACGTCGTCAGCTTGATCCGCCTGGTCCGGATGCCCGCCAGCCAGGAGGCGTTCTCGTTCCCGCCCAGGGCGTAGATGTAGTACCCGAACCGGGTGAACCGCAGGAGGTAGAACGTCGCCGCCAGCACGCCGAGAAAGACGAATACGGGGTAGGGGACGGGGCAGCCGCCGATCAACTCCACCGAGCCCCAGTACAGGTTCCGGAACCTGCCGAAGACGGCCAGCGGCACGACGATGGACTGCCCGCCCTTGGTCAGGATCAGGGCGATGCTGCGGAAGACGAACATGGTGCTGAGGGTCACCACGAAGGGGTTGATGCCGACGTAGGCGATGAGCGTGCCGTTGACCGAGCCCAGCGCCGTCGCCGCCGCCAGGGTCACCAGCAGGGCCCCGAAGATGGCCACCAGTGGGTTGGCCCCGGCCAGCAGGTGGAACATCACCACCGTCACCACTGACGCCACCGCCGTGGTCGAGGCCACCGAGAGGTCGAACCCGCCCCCGATCATCACCAGCGTCATGCCGCAGGCGACGATGCCCAGCGGCACGGCGTTGGTCAGGAGGTTCTCCACCAGGTTGTACCAGCTCAGGAAGTCGGTCTTGATCAGCGAGGTGACCGCGCACAGCCCCAGCAGCAGCAGCACCGGCAGGTACTGCCGCAGCAGGGAGAAGCGCCAGATGGCACGAAGCTTCTTCAAGACGTCTCCCCCCTGCACAGGGCCAGGAGCCCTTCCTCGTCCACGTCGGCCGGGCGGACGGTCTCGACAATCCGCCCGTGGGACATCACCAGGATGCGGTCCGCCAGCCCGAGCAGCTCCATCGGCTCGGAGGAGACCAGGATGACGCCCCGGCCCAGGCAGGCCAGCTCCATGAGGAGCTGGTAGATCTGTGCCCGGGTGCCGACGTCGATGCCCTGGGTGGGCTCGTCGAAGATCAGCACCCGCGCCTCGGTCGCCAGCAGGCGGCCGATGACCACCTTCTGCTGGTTGCCGCCGCTGAGGTGCTCGATCTGCCGGGCAGGGTCCGCCGGGAGGATCCGCATCCGCCCGATGAGCCCCTCGGCCGAGCCGGCCACTCGCCCCGGCCGAAGGAGCCCCCCCAGCCCGCTCAGCCGACGCAGGATGCCGGCGGTGAGGTTCTCCCGGACGGGGCGCAAGTTGATCACGCCGTCGGTCTTGCGGTTCTCGGGGACCATGCCGACCCCCCAGCCGACGGACCGGCTGGGCGTGCGGCGGGCCATCGCCCGGCCGGCAAGCTCGCAGGTGCCTCGGGACGCATCCGCCCCGTAGATGGCGCGGGCCAGTTCCGTCCGCCCCGAGCCCACCAGCCCGCCGATGCCCAGGATCTCGCCCGCCCGGAGGTCGAAAGACACCTCCTCGAACGCCCCCTCGCGCGTGAGATCCCGCACCGAGAACAGGACCTCCCCGATCCGGTTGCGGCGCGGCGGGAACAGGCCCGCCAGCTCCCGCCCCAGCATCAGCCGAGTCACCTCACGTACAGATGTCTCCCTCACGGGGCGCGAGCCGGCGACCTTGGCGTCGCGCAGGACCGTGACCCGGTCGGCCACCCGGTCCAGCTCCGCCAGCCGGTGCGTGATATAGATCATCCCCAGCCCCTTGCTCTTCAGCTCGCACATGACCGCAAAAAGCTGCTCCACCTCGAGCTGCCCCAGCGAGGCCGTCGGCTCATCCAGGATCAGCAGGCGAACGTCCTTCCGCATGGCCTGGGCGACGGCCACCATCTGCTGCTGGGCGAAGCCGAGACTTTCCAGCGGCGCATCCAGCGGCAGGCGAAAGCCCAGGTGCCGGAGCGACTCGTCCGCCCGCTCGCGGAGCCGGCGCCGGTCGAGGGTCCCCGGCAGGGCGCCCGGGGGCTCCTGCCCGAGCATGATGTTCTCGGCCACGCTGCGGTGGGGCAGGAGGTTGAGGTCCTGAAAGATGGTGGCGATGCCGAGTTCCCGGCTGACATGGGGGCTCGTGATGCGGACCTTCCGCCCGCGGAACTCGATTGCGCCGGTGTAGTCCTTGAAGCGTCCGGCCAGGATGTTGGCGAGCGTGGACTTGCCGGCCCCGTTCTCTCCCACCAGGGCGTGGACTTCGCCGCCGGCGGCGTCGAAGCAGACGCGGTCCACCGCCCGCCCGCCCGGGAATTCCTTCGTGACGTCTCTCATTCTCAGGAGTTGGCGACGATGCATTTCCGTCTGCCGCAACTGTGCGGCCTCTCTTGGGAACGGGTTTGGGCCCGCGACGCGTAGGTGCGATGCTCCATGGTGGCACGGGCGCCCGCCGGCCGGCCGGCGGCCGTGCCACGAAAAAGCCTCGGGAGCCCGCCGCGGGCGGGCGGGG
>CAZNSB010000383.1:0-5315 GCA_964575155.1 uncultured Planctomycetaceae bacterium
CGACTTGCATGGGTTAGCCACGCCGCCAGCGTTCGTTCTGAGCCAGGATCAAACCCTTCACTTGAATATCGTCCGAACCCGAAAGGCGCGAGAGTCGCCGAACTCGAAACGGCGATGCGTGCCCTACCCCGTATGCTCCGGGGTTCGATCTCCACTTCTCCCGCGCCCGAAACCGGGCGTCGTTCGATGAAAAGCTGATGCTGGCAGGCCGTCCGCCAAACGCGGACAGGCCAAAACTCAGAATCCTGGAATCGTCACGAGGATTCCGAGCCGGTCCGCCTCGCAAGGGAGGCGAACCTGGTTTCCGGATCGCCCGGCGCCCAGCCCCCGTGACAGGGGCTGCCGGCCGGGCCACACCCTCGTGACGGCCTCACTGTTCACTTGTCAAAGAACTCGCTCCCGACGGGGCCTCATCACCCCGCCAGCAAATTCATTCTACCTACCGACATGAATCGGTCAAGCGAATTTCGCAGTTGACTAGGTTTTTTTGCCTGAGGGCTCTCCGACGACCGGGGCAACGCGGTTGTTGCCGCCGGGGCATGTTTCACCCGGCCTCAGGCGGATTATTCTAGCTCGCTTTCCTATTATAACCCTAACAGTTATCATTTCCTTCACGGATCGGAGAAAAAACCAGAAAAATTCGTGCCTTCGGCCGGGAAGGTCGAATTCGGCTTTGCCCGGGGCAGGTCGGGAGGATAAGCTTTCCCATCGAGACCGTCAGAAGCCTTTGAGAGCGGGAGCAGGCCAATGGACAGGAAAGTGCGATTCGGGATCATCGGAAGCGCTGGTTTGATAGGGAATTACCACAGCGACCTCCTGATGAAAGGCGAGGGCCCCTATGAGCTGACGGCCCTGTGCGACATCCGCGAAGGGCCGCTGACCGAGCAGATGGCCAGGCTCGCCCTGCCGGGGACGACCTCGCCGGCCGAGCTCGTCCAGCGCGACGACCTCGACGCCGTCATCGTGGCCACGCCCCACCCGCAGCACGCCGAGCACACGATCCTGGCCGTTGAGGCCGGCAAGGACGTGTTGACGGAAAAGCCGCTGGCTCATACGCCGTCGGCGGCGCGGAGGATGATCAAGGCGATGAACCGCTGCCGGCGGATCGGGGGGATCCACTACCAGTCCCGCGCCCGCCCGGGGGTGATGAAGGTCCGCGAGATGATCGACTCGGGGGAGCTGGGCAAGCTGCTGGCCGTCCGCATGACCGGCTCGTGGTACAAGAGCGACTATTACTACTCGCTGGGGGGCTGGCGGGGCCTGTGGAGGGACGAGGGCGGGGGCACGCTGATCAACCAGGCGCCCCACGACATCGACCTGATGTGCTACTTCGGCGCGAAGGATCGCCCCGCCGAGCTTACGGGCTGGTGGACCAACATGTACCACGACACCAGCCAGGCCGACGACATCGCCGCAGCGGCCGGGCGGTTCCCCAACGGGGTGACCTTCTCCATGCACGTGTCCGTGGCGCTGCACGGGGACCCGCCGCGCCACGAGGTTTTCGGCTCGGCCGGGGCCGTTTCGCTGGTCGACGGCGAGATCAACCGCTACATCCGCTACCAGCAGGACCTCATCGACTTCTGCCGGAGCTACGGCGGGCCGAACCCCTACGAGGGCCCGGAGGTCATCGAGCAGCCGCTGCCGGCCGTCGGCGAGCACGACCCGGCCCTGCTGCACAAGCGTTTCGCCGAGGCCGTGCTGACCCGGAAGAAGAGCCGCCTGCTGGTCGCCGCGGCGGAAGGGCTGTGGTCGATGGAGACCATCAACGCGGTGCTGCTGTCGGGGCATCTGGGCAGGAAGGTCAAGCTGCCGGTCCCGCCGGGGCGGTACGACAAGGTGCTCGCCGAGCTGATCGCCAAGGCCCGCCCGGTGGAGCGCCGGCAGCGCGAGAGCGAAAGAGGCAGGGCGACGTTTTAGGATTTCGGATTTCGGGTTGGCGATTCGCGCGCTTGGCGCAGGACGTGTGGCGAGCGCGGGGAGAGAGACCGCATGTGGATCTACCTTCTGATCGGGGGCGCGGCGGCCGCCGCGGCGGCGGCCGTCCTGCGGTGGCGTCGCCGGCGGGCGGCCGACGACGACGCTCCCATGATCTCGTTGGTGCTGCTGCTGGCCGAGCCCAGGCCGATGGACCTCCCGACGCTGACCGACACCATCGAGCGGGCGTGGTCGGTGCGGCTGGACCGGGGCAGCCCGGACGCCACCGAGTTCGTCGTCGGCGAGAAGCCGACCTTCGTCGTCAAGATCGGCGACGGCGAGATGTACCTCGTCCACGTGTTCGACCGGCCGTACGTCGACGACGTGGACGCCGCGGCCGAGTTGATCCGCGAGCTGCGTCTGCGCGATGCGTTCAGGCGGCACCGGGCGTGGCTGTCGGTGGACCGACTGGGCGCCGAGGAGTGCACGGAGCAGGCGGCGGCATACAGGCGGATCGGCAAGCTGGTCGCCGCGCTGGCGGATGACGACTGCCTGGCCATCTGGTGCCCCGAGACCGAGCAGATGAACGTCTGGAGCGACGAGTTGAAGGAGGCCCTCTCCGGCCCGGAGCCGCTGGCCGCGTTCGCGGGCGAGAACGTGAACGTCCCGGTGGTCCAAGTCGACGACGACTCGCCGGAGATGAAGGCGGCCGTGGCCGAGGCCGGGGGGCGGTGGCCGGAGTTCCTCTCGGCCTTCGAGAGCCGCCGGGAAGACCAGATGTTCTCCGTCAAGGCGCCCATCTCCGACGGGGAGCATACGGAGTTCATGTGGGTCAACGTCACCGCCATTGAGAACGACGTCATCTTCGGCCTGCTGGGGAACGACCCGGTCTCGGTGACGGGCATCCAGGCCGGCGACCGCGTCCGCGTCGAGCTGGGCGACCTGAACGACTGGGTGTACACCGAGGGCGAGCGGCTGATCGGCGGGTTCACCATCGAGGTGCTGAAGCGGGCGCAAGGGGAGCAGTAGCGGCGTCTCTCACGGGCCGCGGGCGACCAGGGGCGAAGACGGAACGTCGAACACCGCAAATCGAACATCGAAAATCGCAAGTCGAACATGGAGTATGGGATCGGTCGCCGTGCCAGTTCGATATTCCGTCTCGCCTGCGGCCGAAGGCCGCGCTGCGAGGTCTCTGAGCGGTGAGGCATGCGGGCTGGCCCTGCCTCATCTTCGCTCCATGAGCATGTCGCTGTAGGAGCCGGCCAGGAGGTCTTCCGGGCGGACACCGAGCAGCTTCATGTACTCGCGGCACTGGGCGCGGAGGCGCTGCTGGCCGATCCGGCCGGTGGCGTCGATGGCCTCGATTTCCACGAAGGAGCCGAGCTTCGCCACCGTGTCGATGTGGAACTTGACGTTGTCCAGAAGAAAGATTTCGCGGGTCTTCTCGACGACGGCGCGGACGCCGAGGGCGGCCGTCAGTGCGGCCTTGAGGGCCGGGTCGCGGGGCGGGCGGTACAGCGTCACGACGGCCTTCTTGGGCTCGGGGAGGGCCTCCCGGGCGTAATGGATCAGGGCGTGCTCGATGTCGCCCTCGCGGAGCTTGAGTCGGCCGGCGGGGCAGTGGAAGTAGGTGTCCACCTGGCGGTCGGTCCCCTTGAAGTCGGCGCCGCGGTCGCGGAGCAGCCTGCGGACTCGGCCGGGGTCATCGCATCGGGCCTTGATCTCGACGTTCAGGTGGGCCACGGTCCCATCCATGCCGCCGCAGTGCCGTCGCCTCGGGGCCGTCAGGGCGGGGGAGACGCCGCCGGCGCCGGCACGCCGGTCATTGTCCTGCGGCCTTTTTCTGCTCGGCGAGGGCGCGGAGCTGGTCCAGCTTCTCGCGGACCTCGCGGGCCATCCGCGAGTTGGGGTACTCCTCGATGATCTGCTGGCCGATGGCGATGGCCTCTTCCCACTGCTCGTCGGTGACGCGGATGGCGAACCGCACGCCCAGGTTGTGCATCTTGGCGCGGAAGACGCCGCGGGCGGATTCCTCGAGGGCGGCGGCCTCCTGGGGGGAGAGGTACTTGTCCAGTTGGTGGAGCAGCTCGATGGAGCGGTCGATGTCGCTCTTCCGGACGGCCTCCCCGTAGGCCTGGAGGAGCTCGCGCTTGTGCTTGGCGCGGGCGTCGCGGATGTCCTGGAGGACGGCGGCCACCTTCGGGTTGCCCGGGACCAGTTGGAGCAGCCGACGGGCCTGGCGGAGGGCCTGCGCCCAGTCCTGGGCCATGATGCACCGGTTGATCCGGTTCAGCGCGGAGTCCACCTTCTGGTCGATGGTCGTCTCACGGGCCTCGGCGATCTCCCCGCGCATCTTCTCCACCTGCCCGGCGTAGCCCAGGTGCTTCTCGATGTCGTTGGCGAACTCTTCGGCGCTGGCGTAGTCCTGGCGGATGAGGAACTCGTGCAGCAGCTCGTTCATGGCCTCCAGCTCGCGCTGGCGGTAGAGCAGGCTCTTGGCCGTCTCGGACATCTGGGAGAGGTCCACGAGCCTCCGGCTGGATTCGTGCAGGGCCTCGGTGAGGCTCTCCAGCCGCTTCACGTGATCGGCGACGTCCTGCACGCCGGATTCGTTGCTGACGATGGCCTCCAGCAGCCCGCGGAGGATGATCACGGCCAGCACCGCCACCGGCAGGGCGACCAGCCCCGCCCCCCACACCACGAAGGCCGTGGCGCTCCTGGCCAGCCCCCCCCTGACCATCAGCACCAACTGCAAGGTGCCGGCGACAAAGCCGATCGCCAGCAGCACCACGGCCAGCACCGTCCAGAGCCTGGTGAGCCTGACGACCCACTGGAAACGGCCTTGCCTGTCTGCCATCGCAGGCTCCTTCCCTTGGCTGTCCCGGCATCACCTTCCAGAGCAGGGATTCGCACGGAGACTCTACAGGCGGCAGGTGCGAAAGTCAATCCCGCCCGCGCCCGACGCGGCATTTGACCTTGACTTGACGGGCACGCGAAACCTAAATTCCCGTTTTCCGCAGTCGGAAGCGCAACCGCCCGGGCGTTCGACCACGCCGGCGAGAGGAGCCATGACCGTGGGTTACGATTGTGTGGTTTGTGCCAAGCAGGTCCCCGACACCAAGCGGATCACCGGCGAGGCGATGACCGAAGACGGGACGGTCAACCGGGCGGCCCTCCCGGCCATCTTCAACCCCGAGGACCTCAACGCCCTGGAGGCCGCCCTGGCCGTCCGCGACGGACACGGGGGGACGGTGACGCTGATCACCATGGGGCTGCCGTCGGCGGCGGAGATCCTCCGCGAGGGGCTCTACCGCGGCGTGGACCACGCGATCCTCATCACCGACCGCCAGGCGGCGGCGTCGGCCACGCTGGCCACCAGCTACATCCTCTGCTGCGTCATC
>CAZNSB010000384.1:0-5312 GCA_964575155.1 uncultured Planctomycetaceae bacterium
TCGCCCGGCGGCTGGATAAGCTGTGCTCGGGCAAATAGCCCGGCGCTAAGTCATCTCGTGCGTGAGGTCTTCCGAAGTCCAGACATCCGTCACCAACAGCAGAATCTGGCACTGCCAGCGGTTGCAATAAGCCCAGCCCGCACAGCGCAGATCCCCAGCAGCCGCGCCAGCGCCGTCTTCGTCGATGTAGATTTTGAGATTGCCGCTGTTGCTCGCTATGGCGCAAATTGTGTGATCCGTTGTCACGCAACTTGGGCCCGATAGCGTGTAGTCTGCGACCTTGCGGTCAATGGTCGTCGTGTCTGCGTCCGATGGGGTTACGTCAACCCCAATGAGAGCATGGGCAAACATCCAAGCTCGGCATATGCGCCCACGAAAATCGCCGGAGTCCAGCAGAATATCTCCGTTGTTCTGCACGTCTATCCAATAGCGATAGAGAACGGCTCCGCACGTTATTTGAACATCCGATTCGGCGATCTTGATCCGCCGAGTCTCATTGCCCCCATCGTTCAACGTCTCCCAGCTCACGTTGACGTAATCGGGAACGTCAGCCGTACCGACAACCTTGGCTTCGTGGTAGCCGGGGGTGGTGTCGTTGCCCGACACCATGAAGGTGTACTCGTCCGCGCCGTCGCCCACGTCGATCAGAATGTCGATTCCGCCTCCGACCTTCCGTTGCTCCCAGAACGGGACGAATTGATCGGCCACGCCCGTCGTGCGCTCGGACACGTCGCGGGCGTCGGCCTCAACCAGGCAAGCGGGTGCCGTGCCGTCGATCCATTCGGCGCCCGTGGCGTCCCACTGCTGCTCGGTGATCGTGTAGGTCCCGTCCCCATCCGAGGCGTCGATGATCTTCGCCACCCCATGGCGATACTGCGCGCCCTGGGTGCCGCCGCCGGTCGGGGTAGTCGGGGGTTCGCGCGCGTCCTCGTCGGCCTCGCGCTTGCGTTGGGAAATATGGAGTTCGTAGGTTTCTTCACTCACGGCAGAATCCCTCCACTTCGCGGGTCGGGCGAGTCGGCGAGTTCGTGCGGGGTGTTCAAGTAGACGATGCCCGGATTGTTAATCGTTGTTCCGCCGCCGGTCATGCCGGGTCGGAGAATGGGAGCCATCTTCGGGAAGCGCTCCAGGTACTCGTCCATGCCGAGCACTTCCATTGCCCCGGGCGACATCATGGTTGCCCGGCCCCCGGTCAACCCCAAAGTCCAATCCGTCGCCGCCGAGGGTTCGGTCCCGTAGAGCTGCTCCCATTCCTTTTTCGCATACAAGCGCCCGAATATGCCGGTTTCTTCATATTCGCCAGACATGAATTGCCGGACCCGCCCCAGGATGGGCCGATCCACAATGTACCGCTTCCACCACGCGTCCCGCAGCGTACGCAGCGCTGCAATCTCAGCCTGCTCGGGCGTCAGGTCTGCGCCGAATAAGGCCGCGCGTGTTTCGCCAGCGCCGAGAAGGGGTCGGCCGCCGCGCCGCCACTCCCGCAATTCCCCGCCCATCGCCTGCGCGCTCGCCCCCTGCATGAGCTGCTGAATCTCCTGTTGCCTTCCCCGGGTCATTCCCAGGGCCGCGATTCGCCCGCCGAGTTCCGGTTGAATCTTCAAGCGCTGAAACAGGGCGGCCCGCGCCCGACCCTCGGGGGCCAACAGGGTCTCCATCACCATTGCCTTGAGCTGATCGGGGTCCGTTTTCTTGAGACGCCAGTAGGTGTCCGCACCCACCATGCGGACGATTTCCGGTCGATCCGCCTGGAGAAGCTGTTCGTAAACCAGCCGGGATTGCTCGCCGGCGGAGCGCGGCATGTCTCGCATGGTGCCGGCCATCGCGGCATACTCGGACATGGCCTGCTCGAAGCTCACGCCGGTCTTGAGCTGAGGCATGATCCCGCCGACGGCGCCGCCGAAAAACGGCCCCCACTCGGAAATTCCGCTTTCCCGATAGGACAAATGAAGCTGTTGGAGGATGCGGTTGACATTCTCCGTCGTCATCGGCCGACCGGCCAGCGCGAAGGCCACCATCCGCCCAAGAGCCGCCCGGTCCTGTAGGCCGCGCGACTCGGCGAAGCGCGCGACCTGCCCAAGCGACGGCACGAGTCCGGGGGGGGCTTGGTACTGCCCGCCCTTCCCGGCGCCAATCGCCGCCGTCGGAAACGCTTGTGCGGAGGCCATCGCTGTCACCATCCCCGAAATTGGCCCAAGCGCCGTCGGCGGGGCGCCCGCGAATTGGGCGATGTCCGATGCCAGCATGACCGCCTGCGCCTCCGGCAACCCGAATTGGCGGCCCATGCCCGCAACCTGGCCCATCATCCCTGCCCCAGCCCGGGCAAATTGGGCGCGGGCCCGGTCCGCCTCCTCGAAGGCTCGCTGAATCCCGGCCACACCGCGGCGTATTCCCTCAATGATCGCCATGCCACCAGCCAGCCCGAGCAGCCCGTTGCTGAACCGGGCCAGCGCGCCAGACGCCCCGTCCATGCCCTCCGCGGTGTCCTTCCCGGCCTGCTGTCCCTTGCGGCCGAATTTCTCGACCGCCCGCTCGGCGCGCTTCGCGTCCCGAAGCGATTTAGCCACCTCCAATCGCAGCGGGGTTTTGAGTTCGTCAGCCATCTCGTTTCCTTTCCAGTTCATTCAGCTCGCGGGCCATCGCCCGCGCGATGTCCCTCAGCGCCGCCAGCAGCGCGGCCAGGCTGTCGAAGGCCGCGCTGAGGTCGTCCAAAACCGCCTGGCGGTCCTGGTCAAGCCGGGATTCCGTCGCGGCCAGCATGTTGACAATCTCGGTTACTCGGTTCATGGTGTTTCCTTGATAGGGTCGAATCGCGTGTACGCCGGCTGCCAGGCCAGGCGAACCGCCCCGGGCCCAGTCCAGGGCGTCACGAGCGCGTCGCGGGCCTTGTCGACCTTGCACCAGACGGCGAATTTACCGAACGGATCGGGCCGTGCGTCCGCCGGCCGGTGCAGCAGCAGAACGGCGTTGGAATGATTCTCAAGGTCGCCCGATTCCTTGAGGTCGTGCTTGTTGGGCGGCCGGCCCTGTATCACGCCCGCCCGGTTCAACTGACTCAGCATGAGGATCGGGGTGCTGAGGTCCATTGCCAGGCCCTTGAGCCCCCAGGCGAATCGCCCGACCGCCCCCGCCCGGTTCTCGCCCTTAGCGGCCTCGATTTTCATGAGCTGGAGGTAGTCCACGACGATCAAAGACAGGGGGCCGCCCCAGGTCGCGGACCACTTGCCGGCCTCCAGGGCGATGTCCGCCACAGTCCCGCTCCGGGTGTCAATTGCGATGCTCAGGCCGCGCAGCGCCTCGGCCGCCGCGCCCAGCTCCCGCCAATCTTCTTCGTGCAGCCCCCGCGCGAACCGTATCCGCTGGCCGTGCACCCGGGCCGCCGATTGCAGTAAGCGCTTCGCCAACTCCCGCGCCTGCATCTCCCGACTGACTATGAGCACCCGCCCGCCGGCCTGGGCGATATTCGCTGCGATGCACCCGGCGAGCGCTGTCTTGCCGCTAGATGTGTCACCCGCCAAGGTCACAAGATCACCGGGGGCGAAGCCGCCCATTGCCCGGTCGACGGCCGCGAAGCCCGTCATCAGGCCCGGGGGCTCAGTCCCGTCCCGCACGCGGGCCGCATGGGCCATCGCGTCATCGAGGGCCTCGGCAAGGGAGACCGCCTGCGCCTGCCCATCCTTCGGCGCCAGGTCGTAAGCCCGTGAGGTGTGCTCGGCCAACAACCGGGCGATGCTGTCGGGCCCGTCGTGGGCCTTCGCCGTGGTGTCGGCACAGAGGGCGATAAGCCGGCGGGCGATAGACTTCTCCCTGACGATCCTCGCGTAGTGCTCGGCGTTCGCCGTGGTGGGGGTGCCCTCTATCAGCGCAATGAGCCCGTTCTGCCCGCCCGCGCGCTCCAGTGTCCCGGCCTTCCCCATCTCGGCCGCCAGGGTCACAAGGTCCACGGGCTTGCGTTCGCCCATCATCGACAGCACCGCCTCGAAAATGAGGCGGTGTGCGGGCCAGTAGAAATCGTCGGCCGTGAGGATGCCGGAAACGACCCGGGCCGCCTCGGGGCTCAGCAGCATCGAGCCGAGCCCTACCATCTCGGCCGCCCGGTCCTGGGGTAGTGTCCGCTCCGTCATGCCGCACCCCCTTCCCTGAGGTCCGCAGAAGTCAGTATCGCCCGGTTGGCGTCCGCCTGGGAGTCGCTCGGCGGAGCGTCGGCGTAGTCTTCCGGCGGGTCCTTCCATCGTTTCCGCCTCAGCCACGTCAAGGGGGCCGGGATGAAATTGCCCCCGTTCTTCGTCCATTGCTCGCCGCGCTTCTCTCTAGCCAAGACCGCCAACACGTCAACAGCCCGCGCGTCTAGACTGTCGGTGTCCCATTTCTTCTTGCAGGCCGCCTTGTCTCGCTTCCGGGGGTGCCGGGGCCATGCTTGCCAGAATCGGTCGAAGGGCGCAGTAGGTGGTTCTTTTACTGGTTCTTTCTTTTTGTGTCTGGTTTCCCGACCGGTTCCGGTAGGGTTTCCCGACCGGTGGGTGTCTGGTTTCCCGACCGGTCTGGTTTCCCGACCGGTAGGGTTTTCCGACTGGTTTGCGGTGTCCAGTCGGTATCGGTTCACCCGCCCGTTGCCCTGTCGCTCGACGGTGAAGCCCTCGGCGTGGGCCTCAAGCCGCCGGATGATGTCCATTACCGTGCATCGGGCCAAGCCGAGGTCCCCGGCAATCCGCTTGCACCCGGGCCAGCACACCCCATTGTCCCCGATCCGATAGCTCAGGTAGGCCAGCACGAGCTTGTCCGCCGGCCGGAGGTCCCGCCGGGCCGCCACGTCCGCAGGCAGCTTGTAGAAGCGTTCTGTCATCGGACACCCCCTCCCCGCCCAGGGCACCCGCCAGGGCTTGCCAGGGCCGGCCTCAGGAACGATCCCGGCGCCGGCCGGGGTCTGAGCCGGGGTGCCTGGGGGTGCACGTCGGAGAGCTGGTAGCGGATATGGAGTCTACCGCCCGAGGTCCCGATTCCTACGCCAATCCCACGGTTCGGCAAGCGCGGTGTACTACCAAGTGTACACCCCGCCGTCGTTTCGGCCCCTGCGGCGCAACGCCCCGCCAGCCACTCTTGCCCCAAGGATGTGAAGATAGGGGGCTTAGCTAGGCCCCGCAGGCTTGGTAAGTTGCACAAGCTAGAGACGTTTTGCCTACTCACAGCGCCCCCCCTTCCAACCCCTTGAGGTAGCGTTGCACGTCTGCCAGCCGCCATCGCAGCGTCTTCGGGCCGAGCCTAATACTGCAACGCTACGAAGGCTTCCATTGACACATGCGCAGGTCCTTCAG